>CAYNTR010000142.1:0-1991 GCA_964400255.1 uncultured Halobacteria archaeon | reverse complement strand
TTGAAGTATAGTGATAACCCCTAACAGCTAAATACTTAACTGCGTAAGTCCTAATAATATTCAATTAATAGCTTTGCGTTAATTCACGAACAATTCCGAAGAACATTTTTAACTATCCAAATCATTTTACAACTTGATGGCAGAAGGAAAAAAAGTCATTATGCGATTTTTACGGACTCCATGCGAAAGAGATTATGGATCGAAAACTCGGGGAGCTGCCACTCATCGAAAAAGATGCGAGTATTGATCGCGTTTTGGAAATCCTCTCTGAAAGCGACTATGTCTGGTTCACGGCCAAAAATGAATTCGTGTTTTTCCGTCCTCCACTTTTGTTACCAGTCCTTCGGGACGTATATCCACAAGTTGTTCGTTCGCTAAAATCTCGGTTATCTTCTCTTGTACCGCAGTGTCTGCAGAACCGATGATGGTCTCTAATTCTTGCTCTAAAGACCGCTTCTTCTGCAAATCCTTTCGATGCTCTTCCCGTTTTGTCCTCTTTGCTTTGTTCTTGCTCATGTTCCTTCTGGTGTGCTTCACTTTGGGGCTTCAATTCTTTATTCTAACATTTTCGTATATTCCACGGCCTCGCTCATTAGTTCTATCGCGTTCCGTATCCTTTCGAGCTCTTCAAACCCGTATGATAATCGCAATTGCCGTTTACCGATCTCAACGAGGTCTCCGCGTGGATGGACACAAAACTTGCCCGGTACATAAATCACCCGCGGATTCTTATTCGAATCAGAACCATCAATAGCCAGATCACCGGTCGTTCGTGACAAGTAGTTGAAGAAATCAGAATCTTCGGTGGTATGAATTGTTTCAAAGGTCAAATAGAAATAAAAGCCAGCTTTTCCGCCGCTGCATGCTGTCATGAGATCGCCCAAATAGTCGCCTATCCACTCTTTAACTGCTCGTGCTTTTTGCCTGTAACCCTGATTAACACGCTCTATTTGATCTTGAACATGATGATCTAAGAGGTAACTCGCTATCTCCTGCGTTATCAGTGGTGCACTAAACCCAACATCGCTCGTTTTTTGTACCATCGCTCGTAAAAATGGACTGTCTTTTCCCATCATATAGCCAATCCGCAGCGCCGGAGCGAGGATTTTCGAAAGGGTGCCTATCTCATAGACAAGGCCTTCTTCATCATAAAGCAAGCCTGATACCAACGGTGGCACTGTTGGGTCGTGCACCAAATTCTCGTAGGCTTTATCAAAAAATAGGGGTATTTTTCTTCCTACACTCTGTGACAGTTCAGTCACAATCTGCACTAACTCCGCTCTTCGTTCGTTCGAGAGAATGGTACTTGTTGGGTTATTGATCGTCACGATATAAACGAATGCAATGTCTTTTGTTCGACCTTCTAACATATCCAGTTTCTCTCGTAATACGTCCGTTTTTATCCCGTTCTCATCTTCGGGTACGGCAAGTACTTCAAAACCCTGACGCTCAAGAAAATTGCAATAAATATAGTACATAGGATCGGAGGTGATGACGATCCCGGGCGGTAACACGTGTGCAATCCCTTCGAGAAGGCTCGTCGCACCGTTCGGCCCGATAATAATCTCGTTACGATCCACCAATTCTTGAGTGAGACCGCCGATTCTATGCTCTACGTGAAAGTTCTTGATTGATTCTATCAAATTAGGAGAGCCTTGCGACCCACCATAATTAAGTGCGACTTTGTATTTTTCAGGTTGTGCAAGAACCGCCCGCAGAGCCTCTACAATGAGGTTTTTTGGGATGGTTTTTTCGTTAACGTAGCCTACTCCTAAATTGATATCCGTATCTGCTCTGAAGTCTGCTGCAAATGCAGCCATCATTCTATTCACCGGAGAAGGAAAGCACGAAGCAGTTCCATAGTCTGATAGGACAAAATCGGTGAGCTTCATATGACTAAGAACAGAAATTGGTTTTATATAACTGTTACTGTTATCCCAGTACTTCCGAAACCATAGGGTTCCGAACACCAGACCCTCAACTTAGTATCG
>CAYNTR010000141.1:0-2230 GCA_964400255.1 uncultured Halobacteria archaeon | reverse complement strand
CCCCCAGTACCTCTGGAGGAAAGGAGTGGTAACGTGAATTGCGGGACGGCCTCGCAGTGTTACAAAAAGTTGCTCCGTGCAAGGCTGAGATACCACTTCAGCAGTACATCGAAGCTTGGAAGTGCGGTATCGAGATTTTCGGTGAGAGTCAGGTGAGTAGTTATATCATTGTGGGCATGGGCGAGCGTGATGCATCGATCATAGAAGGAAGCAGACTTTTGGCCGAGCTGGGCGTGTATCCATTTATCGTGCCGCTTCGGCCTATACCAGGATCGGATATGGAGCATGAGCGACCACCAAGCCCGGATAGGATGCGGCAGCTCTATGAGGTCGTGGCAGAGATAGTACGCGACAAAGGGGTAATCTGGCGGAAAAGTAAGGCAGGGTGCGTGCGGTGCAGAGCGTGCTCGGCACTGCCGGATTTTGAAATCTCAAGGTAACAATTCCGCTAGTATATCCAGAACCACGTATAACGGCATTCCCGTCTCTTTCGCGATTTCTGTAGGTGAGCACTCCTCAGAGGTGTTTCGCCCCGCTTCTTTAATGCTTGCATGACCGCTTCCTTAGGCGTAGTGAAGTGATAAAAACGGTCTCGCTTGAATTTACCCAAGACACCCTTGCGGGTTAATGAATCAAGAGTCCTCAAGGCATGTGTAGTATATTTCAAACTCTTATATCTACCATTAGCCTTTTTTGCAACGTCTTCTGCAATGATTGGTTTCTTTTCCGCCAAAACGATAGTTTTTACCTCTTCTTCCGCTTCTGTTAACGTAACTTCCTGCCCTAAGGCAGCAACCTCGTCTTTTACCTCTTTGAGTCTAACAAGGAGCGTATTTTTCTTAACGTCGTCAATGAGAAATTCATTCAGAAGCGCAGCTATCGCTTCTCCTTCCTCGTCAGTTTTTAACAATGCCACAAGCTTTTCTATATTACCGTTACTCACTGATGAGCACTCACCCAATTTTTCAAATCTCTTAACTTTTCGATTCGTGTAATTCCCTCAACAGCGTCAAAGTGACATCTATCAAATGAAAGGAGAAATGCTATGCCTTCTCTTCGCATCACAGCACAGATCAACGCATCAAAACTTGGCATGGGATATCGCTTGAATATCTCAAGCTCTCTGAGAATATCATCCGTGCTGGTAGATAGCACACAAATATCTTCGGCCTCCATAACGCCCTGCGTTTTCTCAATTGCGACTTCACTGCCTATTTTTCTCCACAAGACGTATTGTAATTCAAGAACCGTAACGTCCGAGGAATATAAGGTTAAACCTAGGTCGGTGGATTCATTATCTATAATCTCGCAAGCAGATTCATGAAACTCGTCATCTTTGTTAAAGTAGGCAATTAAAGCGCTCGAATCAAGATATATCGCGGTCATAATCTATGCTACTCCACCCCAAACTCCTCGTCAAGCAGATCTGCTGCTCTTGTCTTTGCTAAATCCTTTCCGCCCGAAATGGAACCCCGCATTTCTTTGATTGATTTCACCGCCTTTCGAAAGTAAATATTGATCTTGCCATCTTGTTCATACCAAATTACTTCCATGCCGTCCTCTACTCGCTGTTTATCCCGTATCTCCTTGGGAATCATTATTCTGAATCCCGATGTCACCTTCGTTTTGGCGATAATCATCATCTCCACCAAATTTAACATATAATGGTTAATAATATAAATGTCACCATTACTTAGACCGCCTCCAGCGTTAAGAGTCAAAAAACATCTAACCCAAAAAATTTTCTATTTTTTATTTATCTAAATATTTTGCTTGTCATACAACTACCTTTTGTATCTACAGTAATTCGACGAAAGCGTATTCTGATAGATTGATTGCACAAGCAATGTTAGATCGATGTTCTCAAATCATCCGCAAAAGTCGAGAAGCAACCACATGAGATACTATATCATCATCAATGACCATCAACCCAACCAAGATCAGGTTGTTTCCGATATAATCGAGATCTTTTTATCCTTTAATTTCCCATAAAGCGCTTCATTCACCGGAATTTTAACTTCGTCATCTTTAATCAGCAGTTTTGCCGGCACTTCTTCAACTAATTCGGCCTCAACATCTCCACCCTTAACCTCTACCCACTCACCTTCCGGTAACTGCTCAAAATCGGTCAAAGACTTTATTCGCACTTAGCTTTCTTTCTATATAATTCTTTCTCCGTTTTCAGTACTTCCGAAACCATAGGGTTCCGAACACCAGACCCTCAACTTAG
>CAYNTR010000140.1:0-2283 GCA_964400255.1 uncultured Halobacteria archaeon | reverse complement strand
TTCACCATGTGGTTCGGTGAAACTACTTGACGAAATAATTTCGGGACTCCACAGCCTTCTTCTATCGCCTACTTCTGCAAAAGCCTGTTCAACGCATTGATATAGGCCTCGACCGAAGCCATCACGATATCGTCACGCGCACCTCGTGCGGTTACCGTTCTGCCACCCTGGCTCACACCCACGATCACCTCCGCAAGTGCATTCGAACCGCCGGTAATGGCTTCTATTCTGAAATCCTTGAGCTCGATATCACCACCGATTTCATCGCCGATTATCTCTTGAACCGCTTTTATCGCCGCATCTACCGGCCCCACGCCCATCTGCGCACTGGTGCATTCCTTACCTCGCACGATGGCCCTCAGCGATGCTGTTGGTATCAGATTATTCCCGGTCATTACCGAAAGCTCTTTGAGCGTTACCACGCGCTCGTGTCGTGCCACTTCGCCGGTAACAACTTCCGCAATGGTGAACAGGTCGTCATCAGTGACTCTTTTACCGCTTGCACTCAGTTCTTTCACCCGTTCGAGGATCTCATCAATTTGCTCTTTCGGTGGAACCATCCCGATTTCCGACAGTTTCTTCACGATCGAGTGTTTCCCCGTATGCTTGCCAAGCACAATGCGCCTCCGATGGCCTACCATCTCCGGCGTCATTATCCCCGGCTCGAATGTCTCGCTCTTCTCGATCACACCATGTGCATGGATGCCCGATTCGTGAGAAAACGCGTTCTCACCAACGATAGGTTTGGTTATCGGGATTTGTACGCCGGAGAACCGCTCGATCAGCTTCGCCGTCTCGAACAGATATTCCGTTTTTATGTTCGTCTTGAGCCCGTAGATCGCATTCAAGCTCATTACCGTCTCCACGAGGTCTGCGTTTCCTGCTCGTTCACCCAGACCATTCACAGCTACCTGAACTTCCGAAGCACCTGCCTTTACCGCTGCCAAACTGTTCGCCACCGCCAGACCAAAGTCGTTATGGCAGTGTATGCTTATCGGAGCGGTTACCTGATGATAGATCTCCTCGACAAGCTTGAAGATAGAGAACGGTTCACTCACACCCACGGTGTCAGGCACATTTAAGATGTCTGCACCTGCCGCCTCCGCAGTTTTGAATAAGTCAATCAGAAATTCCATTCTTGTGCGTGTGGCATCCATCGCCGAGAACATGCACAAGAACCCGTGATCCTTGACGTACTTCGTCATCGCATAGGACTGCTCTTTGACCTCTTCCTCGCTCATCTTCGTCGTGTGATCACGCTGAATCTGGGAAGAGGGCACGAATATATGAATCAGATCGACATCGCAATCGATGCATGCGTCAATATCCTGCGTCAAGACCCGCGCCAGTCCGCATATCTTTGCTGACAGCCCTTCATCACTGATACGCTTCACCATCTCCATCTCCTCTTTCGACGAGATCGGATAGCCCGCTTCTATGATGTCCACACCCAGTTTATCTAATTGCCGTGCAATCGTCCGTTTCTGCTCGTTTGTGAAGGAAATACCCGGCGTCTGCTCACCGTCTCTCAAGGTCGTATCAAAGACTTCCACTATTCTGCTTTTCGTCCTAGTACCGTGAATGTCTTCCCCCTTCATCTTACTCTCTATCTCCTTCCCGTTTGAACGGAAAATAAAAACCTCGTTAGTAGTTAAAGTAAATCCGTACCTTATATTTCTTGGTGCGTGTGAACAGTTGGTGGGATCAGGGGATCGATTTTGATTACCTGATTGCTCCACCCTGAGTGTTGTCGTCAAATAAATAGTATGATGCGCCGACCGGGATTTAGCCCAAATTTACTGGTAAAAAATACATAAATAAGCAATATTCAAGCTTATTTTTGCCTTTTATATGAAAATAGCTATTAATTGTCTAAATAAAAGTATTTTATCTATTGTTTGTAGAAAAGGTCGCTGTTAACTCGTCTCAGTAGGCCTTCTCTTTCTTCAGTTTTAAGCATTTCGATTTTTAAAAATTTGAATCCGATGCTATACAGTATCATGAGTGTTATTCTCCTCGGTGGTGTTGAGAAGGGGAAAACGGGGCGATTTCATCATAGTACCCTCTTAACTATGAGCGGTTTATTTGTGATATCTGTTCTAATGATGGCAATTTTTTGGCCAATTAAATCGTCTTTCAGCGCGTCCTCGATTTTTTTAGCTTCTGATGACTTAGAATCGAAGATTACTTTAAAGTCCGCTAAGAGGACTGAAATGCTGGAATCATCTTTTTTGGTAATGTCCGACAAACCGTGACTTTTATAAACACCCGATCTAATAACTT
>CAYNTR010000139.1:0-2524 GCA_964400255.1 uncultured Halobacteria archaeon | reverse complement strand
CTAACCTAGCAATACGTAACGCAACAGTTGTCCTTTACCTGTCACGCTGCTGAAGCGGGCACGAATACCCGTACGCCATCCGGACGGGCTCGTATCCGCAGATTATCCTTGAATCGCCGTTTAATGCAACTGGCGGAGTGATCACGTGCATAGAATTTAGAGATGTAAACGGTCGCACTTACAATAATTGGATACCCGCCATAAAACTATCTCTTTAGCAAATGTTTCTCTTAAAAAGAAAAGGTTTGATGGGAACGGGAACGTTCATACGGACGGGATACCGGCGATTAGGTTATCATAAAAGTTTCTTTGGTCAAACTTTCTTTTGAAAGAAAGTTTGATGGGGCAGCCCAGATTTGAACTGGGGTCCATGGCTCCCAAAGCCACGAGGATAGACCTGGCTACCCTACTGCCCCGCTGTTATCATGTATACCTTAGGATATATTTATTGATACAAAGCTACATAAATACATTGTACGGTATCGCTACTGTTGCTCGTAGTTTTACTTTTTTCAGACTCATTAAACGCTTAAGTCTTCGAGCAATGTGAAGAACAGTTGAAATCATCCGGCTGCCTTTTCTGTGGGGAGGACGCAAAAAGCTCCGCTTTAGGGAAGATTATCGAGAGCCTGACTTACGCACGTGCTCAATTCAGCATAAGGGGCACCTTTATATTCACTAAAATATAAAGTATGAACATGAAACTACTCATTCCCGCAGTTGTGGTTTTACTAGTGATTACCTCTGTAGTTTGTGCTGCCGCACCGAGTGTCATGCATGAGCCAGGAACAGGAATCACGAATCCTGAATTGAAAGAAGCAGGGACAGGCACCGGAGAGGGTCAACAAGCAGGTATAAATGAAACTGGTAAAGGGACCGCTCAAGGACCACAAGCAGGAGTGAATGAGACTGAGCAAGAAATCGGTCAGGGTCAGCAGGAGCAGGTGCAACAAGAAACGCAGAACATAGGAGAGAATGAGACGATCAGGATCCAACAGAGGGAGGAAGTGCGAGCGCAAAATGTCAGTGAATTGCACGAAATGGTTCAAGAACGAGAGCGAGAAATGAATCAGGAAATCCAATCGTTGGAAGAGCACCAGCAACTGGTCTATCAAAATCAAAATAAAGTACGACTGGCTGTTCATTCTCTTTTAGCGATGGAAGATTTGGTAGGCGATGTTGGACCTCAAGTTGCGGAGATTGCGGAAGAGATTAATACATCTGTTCAAGCAACGATACGTGCAGAAGAGCGGATACAATCCAGAAGCAGTTTCATAAGATTCTTCGCCGGAGGCGATTCCGAGGCAGCACAAGAGATAGAACAGCACGTGATTCAGAATCAGGAACGAATTCGGGAGCTTCAACAGTTAGTCGAAGCCTGTGCGTGTGGTGAAGAAGTAAGAGCATTATTGCAGGAACAACTACAGAATATGGAGCAGGAGCAGGCGCGATTGCAGCAAGTAGCCCAGCAAGAACTGAGTGATAACGGATTATTCGGCTGGTTGTGGAAATAAATAAATTTGAGCATACAAGCTTTTTCTGCCCTATTACGAGAAAAGCCCAGGTTAGAGAATAGATAAGATGAGCGGTATCGAGATGATACTGAGCACGGTGGTAATGAGCACGACCGAAGCGACCAAGGAAGCGTCCCGATCGTATTTCGTGGCCAGGATCATACCCATAACGGCCGAGGGCATGGCAGCTTGAAGCAGTATGATATCGCTGACCAATCCTTCGAGGGCGAGCAGTTTAATTATCAGGAGTGCAACCACAAATCCGCCCCCAATCCGGAATACAGAAGCGAGGGATGCTATCTTTGCCCCGGTTATTTGTATTTCAGTGAGTTTATAGCCGAGTACGAGCAGTGCCAGGGGAATCGTGATCATACCGACCATTTCAATGGGATTGAAGAGCGCGTCGGGAATGTGAATGTGCAAGAGATTGACTGCTAACCCAATGACGACCGCGTAGAGTAACGGGATCTTGAACGGTTCCTGAAGCTCGCGTTTCTGGTGTACGATATAAATGCCGAGGCTGTAAATGATCATCGAATTGATCATGTCATAGACGACCGCTCGTGACAGCCCATCCATGCCAAAGGCGAATAATGCGACCGGATAGCCCAAATAGCTCGTATTCCCGAAGACCATGGGTAAATACAGTCCTTTTTTGGCTGAACGGGTGAGTTTAAAAATGATATACGCGACGAGGACCATACTGAGTACGATTATTAATGCCGCGCCCGCGATCGTGGTGAAATCGGTGAGATTGATATCGCTCCGTGAAATGGACGCGAAGATCAAGCACGGGCCTGCAATATACACGATGAGATCAATGAAAGGTTGCACATCTACTTTTTTGACTTTGCCGATTGCGTACCCGACCAGAATGATTAAAAATACCGGGATGACCGTTTGTACGAGTGCGTGATGCATAGAAAAAAAATGGAGAGCGTGATTAAAACACTTTTCTTTTTAACCTAATTTTAATAAAAACTCCCATAACTTCCACCGTTATTTATTAC
>CAYNTR010000138.1:0-2675 GCA_964400255.1 uncultured Halobacteria archaeon | reverse complement strand
CGATACTAAGTTGAGGGTCTGGTGTTCGGAACCCTATGGTTTCGGAAGTACTGATGAATGCAAAAACTTTAAATAGAAACGTAACTAAAAACATGCTTCCTAGTGCATCAAATAAAGGCCCTGGTAAGTTTAACGGGAAAAACAAAGCATTGAATACCTTGCCAATTAAGAATATAATGAACATGACGATCAAAAGCAGAATATTTTCGTTCAAAAATTGTACGATTTGATGAAAAAGAGGGTCCGCAATGACCTTGGTGAGGGCATTAACGCCAGCTATGAGAACCAAGAATAACACGAATCCCAACAATCGTGAGATTACGAGCCAAATCACCGATTTCCGCGTGCCTTTACCTTCGGTCATGGTATCCGATTTCCATAATCGTGGAAAATAAAGTTACGATATTTGCTTAGTTGATTATCCTCTAACAATTTAAACTATCCGTTACTTATCTCACAACCTTCATCCTCACCGCTTATTTCATAATCCTTCCGGGTTTCAAGTCCTGCGGGCCATTCGATTAATGACGTGCGGATACAGAAGCGAAAATCTTTTATGGGCACGTTACCTTCTATATATGGATCAGGAGAAAATGGATGGCGATGAGGATTTTTTTAAGGAGCTCGACGCATTGACAAAACTGTATGCCAATGTAGCTGAGGATGTGAGAAAGAGAGGAACTATACTAAAGAAAATGCCAATGCTTCTGCATGAGGAATCCGAACCCCTGAACACGATTCTGATATGCCGCCACCCGGAAGAGCGAATCTTGATTACGAAGAATTTTGACGATTTGAAAAAGCGAAAGAAATGATGGTGAATCTACGACATATAGTTATGTTGGTGTCTTCTCCAAGTGCTTTTAAATTGGATCAACGTTGAATGTTCCGCGATTGCGTAACCTCGTTTAACTCAGGAAGATTGTAAATCTCAAGCTTACTGGTACAATCTATTCGCGCCGTTGATGAGCGCATACAACGATGCGATGATAATATCTTCGCTCACACCACTAGCGGTTATCGTCTTGTCTCCCCTGCTTACCTTTACGACCACATTGACCAACGCATCCGTTCCACCGGTGATGGCATCCACATGGTATTCTTCGAGGCGTAAATCGTCTATTTCCCGGCCCGCCAGTGCTTTCCTCAATGCATTGATCGCTGCATCCACCGGACCGACACCAACACCCGCTTCCACTACATCTTCGCCATCTATCTCCAATCGAATGGATGCCGTGGGAAAAACCCGTTTCCCGCAAACGACCGATAAATCGACAAGTTTTATCTTCTCTTCTTTTTCTATGCTCAGCACATCTTCGACGATCGCTTGAAAATCAGAATCCGTGACTAATTTACCCTTATCACCGAGCTCTTTCACCGTTGCCACCATTTTTACCATCTGGGCCTCATCGGCCGTGATGCCCATCTCCTCTAACACCCGTTTCACTGATGCCTTACCCGTATGCTTCCCGAATGCAAATCGCCTTGTTCTTCCTATTATCGCGGGATCAAGTGGTTCATACAAACTTGTATCAGCTAAGGTGCCGTGAACGTGCATTCCCGACTCATGCGTGAAGGCGTTATCACCCATAAGCGGCTTGTTCGGAGCGAGCGGCATCTTCGTCAACCTCCTGACTAATCGAGACGTTTCGTACAACTTCGCCTTTGTGACCTTCGTTTTCACTCCGTAAAGCACCTCTAAAGCGGTCACTACCTCTTCTAAGGAAGCATTCCCCGCTCGTTCACCCAGGCCATTCATCGTAACATGCGCACATTTCGCGCCGGCCGATACGGCGGCTATGGTATTTGCCGTTGCGAATCCAAAGTCGTTATGGCAGTGGACGGAGACCGGCGTGGCAGTCGTGCAAAGAACCTTGAATATCTCTGTCGTTCGCTCGGGATACAGCACACCAACAGTATCGCAGAAACATAAACGGTCAACGATGGGAGCTAAATCGGTGAAGAAGGATTCTAAAAAGGTCATATCCGCTCTCGATGCATCCTCTGAACTTATCTCGACGTTTAATCCGTGTGCTTTTACGTATTCCGCCATCTCAATCGTTCGCGCCCGCAGCGTTTCTCGGTCCATCCTCAACTTCTTCTTAATGTGCGCGTCAGAAACGGGAGCGACCAGATTCACGGTATTAACCTCACATTTTATCGCTGCATCTATGTCTCCCGTCAGTAACCGAGCAAACGAGCAAATCTCGGCCTTTAACCCTTCCTTTGCTATCGCTTTTATCGCTCGTTGCTCCCCTTCCGAAATGATAGCAGTTCCCGCTTCTATAATGTCAACGCCAAGTATATCCAGTTGCCTTGCAATCTGCAACTTCTGGTCAGGAGTCAATGACACCCCCGGCGTTTGCTCACCATCGCGCAGCGTTGTATCCAGGATTTGTACCGTTTTTGCCTCCACCATAAGCCCTCATTCCCCTTTTACTATAAGTAATCGGCGTATTTATAGTACACACACGCTTAGAGATAAAAGCCACTAAAGACTTGATAACCGTTGCCTCTTCTGGCCGTCGATTTAACATTTATGTGCTCCCTAGCTTTTTTCAAGATTTCATTCTAATCTCTTGCATCCCCCATAATTGGTGTAACCTCTAAGGAGCTTTTGGGGCGCTACAATCGTTAGCAAAAGTTCATATCGTTCAAACAAGAGCATGCAGTTA
>CAYNTR010000137.1:0-3129 GCA_964400255.1 uncultured Halobacteria archaeon | reverse complement strand
ATGTAGTCCTTATAAATTTCTTTCGGAAGATGGGGCGTTCGGAAGTACTGTTTATCAGGAGCTTATCCTAACATCTATATCAGAATATATCCTTCTGGAAATATTTTTTTACATCTTTTTCTGAATATCCGACATAGCCGCACACACCAACTCGTGGTGAATTAACAATTGGCAATAAAATATCTTTTCCCTCCTCCTTAACGCACTTATGTTCAGTAATACAATCATCACATAACATTCCCTCATCCTCATACAAACAAAACGGGCATATATATGATGCTTTCCTGCCGCAATTTGAGCACGTATAGTCAGGTTCGATATTTCTCAGTAAAATCGTTATGTCATTCTTAGTTTTAAGATCTTCTAACTGATCGATCACTCTAATTCGTAATTCAGTAGTTGTGCCGAAATCATACTCATATCCAATGATATCGCCTTTTTCAAAAATATCACCTACTTTTTTGGTAAATGGAATTTTGTATCCATCTTCATGAAATTGGCTTAAATGACCACAGCATTCAACCCAGATATCTCTTATAAAGGTATCTAATTTCTTTAATGTAGTTGTATCAATAACTTTTATTACAAGCCAGTACTCTGGACTGTATGGATCTTCCAACAGAAGAATAAAATATCTTGCTTTTTCAGACTCATTAGTATAAAATTCCTTTTTTTCTTTACATTCGTTTAAATGCTTCAGAATAGAATTGACTCTTTTGGGTATTAAATCACCGCAATAAGTACATCTTGCCTTTGATCCTATTTTTCTCATGGTACCTCTCCAACTGCAATTCCGTCACCATCTGATACGACATCGTTATATCCGCAGCATTGCGTATATTCCCCTCTGGATAAACTAGCTCTCTCCTCACGATTCCTTTCTCCCAACCTTTAACACCTCCTCGGCGCTCTTTCTCAATCAAACACTCCAACGGACTTTTTATCGTACCAGTATCTTTAGCGCTTACCGATAATATAACTATTTCTGTTATTTCACCAAGAGCTTATCCTAACCTAACAGCTTACTCATGCACCCCGCAATCAATCCACCAATCGCATCATCCATGAAAACACCCAAGCGCCCCAATATCCCCGGTTTCCTCGTATCGTAGTAGACGAAATTGAAGAGCGCTTTTTTGCCGCCGATATATTCTGCAATGTCAATCCCGATAAGCTCATCGGCGACGATACAAGCTGCATCTTCTCCACCCACTTTGCCCGCGCGTCCTGTTCGTATCTCTTCCTCCTCCGCATGCAGTGCCGCCGCCAAAAGCAGTGCGACATTCACATCCGAACATTCCTTCTTTATCATTGCTGTTACTCGCTCGTTTAGTACTTCTTTGTCGGTTTCTTCTCCTTCAACGGGCACGTAGAGTTCTAGGGCCGCTGTCACCATGTCATCGAGATAAATGCCGCGCTCTGCCAACCGTTCGAGTATCGGTCTGTCCATTCGCAACGTATTGTAATTAAAAAGCGCGCCTTTCACGCCTTCTCTCACAATCTCGTAAATGGTCTTTCCTAACTCTGTCGCTTTACCCGCAAAGAGTTCCTCTTTTTCGTTTTCATGCCCATAACACGCGACAACCACGGCATCCGTGGCGTCGCCGGTGAATACTGCCCCTGTTTCATCGTGCACATCGAGGTCGAAGAACGCCGCGGCTTTAGCTTCTGTTGCGACAATGATCGCATTCGCCATTGCTGATTCCGTCAAATTCTTTTGGATCAGCAGAATTATGTTCACGGTCGAACTCGATTGTGACGCTAAGTTTAGTCCAGCAGTTATAACCGCAGTTACATCTTTTTCCTCGATAATTCGTACATGTTTCATCTCGACGGCAGTCATCACGCCAACGAGTTTATCTATTTCTAACCCTCTGGTAGCAGCGAGCGCATCGAAGATTTCAAACGCATTTCCGTTAAAGTCCTTGCTTACCGTCACATTGAGGATCGCTTTTGCCCGAACAAAACCTCCGTTATAAACTGCGGAACTCAGCACGTTGAAATCGCCGTGCACCGCGATATATTCTGGCGTTTTCTCTATTCTCATGTCCTTACAGTTACTTAGATCCCCTCTCTTCGTAAGAAAAGCTTTACTATCAACTTTTCTTCAAAGGAAGTTTGATCAAGAGAAATCAGAAGTTTTCCGATAATCTTTCTCTGTATTGAATGGTAGATGTGAGAGTATATTAGGCCAATTTAATCGCGGGGATCCAGTCATTGTATCGCTTCCCCGTTGCATCAATGAACACCGTGCAGTTTATCCAGCCCGTTGCGGTTGGAAGTGTGGGTGTATGGTGAATTTGCGGATAAGAACCCGTTTGAATGATATAGTGGTATGTTTCGCCTTCAATAAGCGTGAACCTTGTGTTAAACGAGATGTTGCGCCAATCGTCTTGGTAGCCGTTCCAACGGGCTTCTGCTATTATTGTTCCGTTTAAATACTAGAAGGCGGCATATTCGGTATGTCCACCAGTTCCAGGATAGGAAACAGTGTATAGCGTGGATACGATAATATTCTGGCTTGGTGTGATTGTGCCATTGTGCGTGCCAGAGATGCTTGGGTAAGGATGATCAGGGGAACCTGTGTTAAAAATAATGGTTTCAACACAGTTGCACTTATGATTGCATCGTGAATCAGCGCCACATGCTTCTGGTGGCATTTTACCAGCGCAAGCAGCATCGGCATCACATAGAGTCGAGTTACAAATCCCTGTATCAGAGCATGTACCCTTAGAACACCTCTTCAAGGTATTATTTTCTGTGCAACCACAGAGGGTGCCGTCCGGCTTGTTCTGATACTCGAACTCGCCGGAAGGAGTGCAGAAGCCGTTGAAGCAGCGGAGGATTTCGCGGCGTTCGCGGTAGGGGTTAATGGGATCGTCATGCCATGAGGAGTAGTTGCAGAAAGTGCCGTCCGGCTTGTTACTCACATTCCCGGAGTCGACCCATCGTGTATTGGTTATGCTATACGTGCAGGAACCGTTAGAACAGGTGTAATCGCGATAGTCCTGCTCCCTCTGCTCTTGCATCCTACATGGATTTTCAGGATCTTCGATCCAGCGTGTGGTGCTGGTGTTAACCCAGCCGTCGTTGAGCGAGCAGTTCTCAAATTCGGTAACGGTATATGAG
>CAYNTR010000136.1:0-3169 GCA_964400255.1 uncultured Halobacteria archaeon | reverse complement strand
CTTCTGCCCTCTATTACTTCAAAAGCTCCATGCTATATAAAACTATCGCTGGAATTGCGAGAGTCTCAGCTGTCGGGCTATGCATTTCTCACCCGGTATTTCAACCGGGTAGTTCCCCGTGAGGCAGCCTAAACAGAGATTATGCTCCTCTATTCCCACCGCATCTATCAGCCCTTCTTTGCTCAGATACCCTATCGAATCGGCGTTTAAAAACGCGGCGATCTCATCGAGAGTCTTATTATGAGCCGCTAACTCCTCTCTCGTCGGTGTATCAATGCCCAGATAGCACGGTGCGATAATCGGTGAACTTCCGATTCGCAGATGCACTTCCTTCGCACCTTTCTGCTTCAAATATTTCACGATTATTCGTGAGGTGGTGCCTCGCACGATGCTATCGTCCACCAGAACAACTCTCTTCCCCTCTACATTGTCCTGTACGACGTTTAATTTCAGACGCACCGCAAGATCTCGCGATGTTTGCTCAGGCATAATGAACGTCCTTCCCACATACCGGTTTTTTATAAAACCTTCCATATAATCGATTCCTGAGCGTTTTGCATATCCAATTGCAGATGTGATGCCCGAATCGGGTACCGGTGATACGATGTCCGCGTCCACACCGTGCTCCTCTGCCAGATTCGCCCCTATCTTCATCCGGACGTCATACACTAACCGCCCATCTATTATGGAATCGGGTCTCGCAAAATAGACGTATTCAAACACGCAATGAGCGCTATTTCGCACGTTACAGAGCTGATAACTGCCAAAATCACTCGCTTTTGGCACGTTGGTTCTGGGATTCGGCGCGCTTTGTGGCGCGTTAATCATGAGCACCTCTCCAGGCCTTACATCTCGGAGTAAATGCCCGTTTAACGTGTCTATCGCGGGACTTTCTGATGCGATGATATAGCCTGCGTTAATTCCGCCATTTCCGGCTCGTATCTCGCCAATACACAGTGGTTTAATGCCCAACGGGTCTCTCACCGCTATTAAAGTATTATTCAGGAGAATAACCAGTGAATAGGATCCTACCACGCGCTTCATCACTTCCTCGAGTGCTTCGATAGGGGCACGTCGCATCAATTCCTTCGCGAGGAGCTGTGCTAACACCTCGGTGTCCGTATCAGAATGAAATATTCTGCCTTCTCGTTCTAACGCTCTTCGTAACGCTTCGGCATTGACGATACTGCCGTTCAGTGCAATGGCAATATTCCCCTTCCGGTATTCAACGAGTAAGGGCTCTGTATCCTCTACTTTCGACGCGCCACCGGTAGAATACCGGACATGGCCTATACCAATATTTCCTTGGAGTGCATCTAATTTGTGAGGTGAGAACACTTCGTACACGAACCCGATATCTTTTATCAGGGCTATATCATTCTCCTCTCTACTTAGTTCGTCTGGTTCTCCTTCGTGAGCATTGCTGCTCACCGCTATACCTGCAGACTCTTGTCCCCGGTGTTGTAACGCATAGAGTGCATAATAGATAGACGGAGCGGCATTTCCGTCGGTTAAAGCGACGCCTGCTATTCCGCATCCATCCTTTTTCCTCAAATCTTCTTCATACTCTATCACGTGAAAGACCCCCCTTCACTACCTCGCGAATGCAAATTTGTCTGAATCCTCACTCATATCATATATTCCAATATTTCCGTTGCACTTTTTTTATCTCTTCCCCTCTATTCTGCACCTGCGCACTCGCATTCACTGCATTACCAGTTATCTCTCCTTTATCGGAGAGGAGTGCATTGAAAACGGCTAAAGAGGATTCCGCGATAGCCTCCAGGTTATATCCCCCCTCCAAAGTCATTACCATCCGTCCTCCGCACTTCTTGTTTGCTATCGCCAGTATCACGTCCGTGAATAAACCAAATCCCAACGATGTTACGTTCATCGATGCTAATGGGTCGGCAGTATGTGCATCAAACCCCGCGGACACCAGCACGAAATCGGGATTGAACTCCAGAGCTATCGGCACCAAAATCGTCGTGAGTGCATATAAATAACCACGGTCATCGGTACCACTCGGAAGTGGGACGTTGACGGTGAAACCCAGCCCTTCACCTTTACCTACTTCATCGATCCAGCCGGTGCCGGGATAGTGCGGATATTGATGTGTGGAGAAATACAAAACGGCCGGATCCTCGAAGAATATATCCTGCGTGCCATTGCCGTGATGCACATCCCAGTCGACGATCAAAATGCGTTTGACCCCGAATTTTCGCTTTAAATATTCGGCACCAATTGCGATGTTGTTAAAGATGCAGAACCCGCTTCCTCTGTTCGAGAAAGCGTGATGTCCGGGTGGTCTCACCAGGGCAAAAACGTGCTTCAAATGGTTAGATTCATCCATCACTTCGTCAATTGCCTTGGTTACTCCGCCTGCAGCGAGTAATGCGATGTCATACGTATCACGGGATAACGGGGTATCCAGGTCGAGCATGCCACCACCCGTCTTACACAGTGCTTTCACCGTCTTCACATACGCAGCGTCATGCACGTATTCTATCAGCTCTTGCGATGCCGCCGTTGGAAGGACTTGTTCTATCTTCTCGGTGAGCCCCTGCTCTTCGAAACGCCTCATCATGCTCCTCAGCCGTTCCGCATTCTCGGGATGATACCCTGTGTCATGTCTCAGGTAATCCGCATGATAGACAAATCCGGTGGCAGCGCGCATTTTTCCGTAAACGAATTTCTAACTGAACTTAGAGTTAATAAATTTTGGCACTTCTCCCATTTTAGGATACCCTCCCACATGCTTGCAAGATCTTCAGCTTAAAATACTCGAGATCGTGGAAGCCGTACGCTCTCCGTTTGATGATGTTGATCTTGGTGTTGAACGCTTCGCTTGCCGCATTGGTCAGCCGATGCTTGAAGTAGTTCACGATGCCGTCGAGATAGGACGTGATGGTCTTGACTACGGGCTCGAACTGCGGTAGTGCGGCTTTTTTGACGTTTTTGAACCACGTATCAAGCCGTTTCAGCGCATTTTCCTCGTCTCGTTCATCGAAGATGTCAAGCGCCTGCTCTTTCAGCAGATACGCCTGATATAACTGCTCGTTCTCCGTCATCAAAGAAGTTAACGTCTCACGCGACTCGTCATTCAGCCGTTTCCCCCCGCTTCAGGATCAGGAAGCGTTTCTTCTTGAACTTCTTGCGCGTTGCTGCG
>CAYNTR010000135.1:0-3193 GCA_964400255.1 uncultured Halobacteria archaeon | reverse complement strand
GATAGTGCTCTTTTATCTTTTATCGCGCCAAGAGATTCTGCGGCACCCAGTCGAACATTCCAGTCTTTATCCTTCAAAGCACGAATGAGGTATGCTACTGCTGGTTCTCCGGCTGTCACCAATTCATCCCACTCTTTCTTTGCGAGCAAGTAATGGGTTCTTTCTGCTTCATCCGGAGGCGTCCAGCCGAGTTGGTCAAGAACCTCTGCCGCACCCATGCGAACATTGCTATCATCATCTTTCAGAGCCTGCGCAAGTGATGCGACTGCCGGTTCTCCTATATTTGCAAGAGCCGCTAAGGTGCCATTGCGAACATCGTTATCATCATCCTTCAGAGTCTGAATGAGGGGTTCTACGCCCTTTGCGCTTTTTATCTTACCGAGAGCCGTTGCAGCTCCACTTCGAATAGTGCTATCTTTATCACGTAGGGCCTGCGTAAGGGGCACCGCCGCACTTTTGTCCCCTAAATCTCCAAGTGCTTCTTCTGCATTTCTCCGAACTCTTACGTCCGCCATATATTGTAATGCCTTGATTAAGCCTCTGATATCCCGCTTCTCCCTCATTTCTTCCACATTCGCCACGCTCAGCTTGACAACATAAAATATTCCCATGCTCTCACACCCCTATGCGACCGATTATGGATAATTTCAGTATATCCCCCCTCAATGTCCGACACCCTTCAATGATAGTATCATAAATGACAGAGAAACTATATATAAAAATTTCGTACTGCTTTGACCATTGACCCATTGGATCTCAGATCCCCCTTCTGGATTGTAATCGTCCGGTATCCAATCCTTCGCGCTCGACCGAAAAGTATCCTTTGAGAAGTCTTTTGAGACCTTATTGCTGTTTTGTTAACCCACTCAAAATATCAGACCGTTTCAATCGTGCGAAACAAAAGCCGTTTTTGAGATCAGATAATCATGATTGTTGACTCCACTGGAATCAACGGCAACGGATTAAATCGTCTGAGCTTTTTTGGCTGTACCGAGAGTGGAAAAGCTACTCCTTATATTCGCGTTCTTTTATAGGGTACGCGATCCTCTTTTCTTCGCCCATACCGAAAATCTCTGAATCTGTAACGTCCGGAGGCTAAGCCGGAGATTGACTGTTGCTTTCTCCAGTACGTTGTATGGCGAAATTTTCCTAAAATATCACCGAATCTTTTTCGTTGCGCTTCTTTTGACATGCCCTTCTCAGCTCCACCTTTGCCTTCAACATCCTGATAGAACTTTTTCAGACTGAGAAATATATCCTTGAGCTCTTTATCGTCCACGTAGTAACTCACGAGCTCATTGAGTTCTCCGTACACTTCTTTCAGTTTCTCATTACAGCCCTTTGCGTTTTCTCGTGCTAAGAATTCCTCGCACTCGCCAAAGGACCGTTCTAGCCGGTCAAGTGTCCACCCACTTGCTAATACACGCACTCGCGGATAGAATCGTTTTATCAACTCAGGCTTCCGTGTCAATATGTTTCTCATAGTGACAATGCCGATGGGCACGCCGTTTTCCACCACGGGCAGCCGTTTTATATTACTCTTCGCCGCGAGTTCACACGCTTCCTCCACCGATGTTTCTGGATCTATAGTGGTCAAGGGGAAAGACATGATCTCTTTTGCTTTAACCTCACTCGCCTTTTTATCCTTTAAGAGCACATTTAACGCGATGCTCCGTTCCGTAACGATGCCCGTTGGCTTACCTTCCTTGGTTATAACGACGCTGCCTATATTCAACTCTTTCATATGCCGTGCTAGTTTAATGACTGGCGCCTCTTCATCTTCTGTAATGATCGGACGGGTCATTATCTCACGGACTTTCATTTTCGCATTTAAACCATTTATTTTATATATTCTTAACTATTACATGTTTGACACTGTGATGAAGAACGAGGTGAAAGAGACGGATATAAAGATGAAATATGGGTTTGCTTTTACCCTTCTTTTGTTTTTGCTCCTTGTTGGAGTAAGCGTAGGAGTTGTAACTGCACAAGAAGAAGCTGTGATGAGCGGAATTACGGATAAGTCATGGATCGCACTGGCGTCGGGTATTGCAATGGGCGCCTCGGCGATTGGTGCTGGTTATGCAGTAGCGGCTACGGGCGTAGCAGCTGCGGGGGCTACGGCGGAGAAACCTGAAGTGTCCGGGCGGGTATTGATTTTCGTTGCGCTTGGAGAAGCAATCGCTATTTATGGTCTTCTGATCGCGTTCATGCTCTGGACGAAGATATGAGCGCACAGCGCGTTCTATGCAGTGCATAGTAGCGAATAGCTTATTTCGTACCGTTGTGAAGACGCACTACGGATTATCAAAGGATGTTCAATCGTAATGGATCAAACGAAAAGAGTTTGAAAGAAAAATCAAATTTGGAGAAGATACCAAAAAAATTCAATTGTTTTTACAATCCGCGCTACATTCAAAAGCCGCGGATGTACATCAAAAAATAAGAAAGGGGATACTTAGAATCCCCCAAATCCTGGTCCATAGCTCGGTCCTGGAACTATCGGTCCTGGCATCTGAGGCACAAAGGCTACAATTAATGCTCCGATAAGGACTGCGGGTATGAGTATTGCTAGAATTACTGCGAGCACTGCCTTCCCCGTAGAGAGTCCGTGAAGTTGTCGCACGCCGATTATGTCTACAATGAGCGTCCATATCATAGCGAAGACGTTTACAACTGGAATCCATCCAATGATAAGACTCGGCGTCTCACCATAAATCACTGCTTTTATCGTCTGTCCCACGCCATTCCTACCACCGACGAGGTAGACCCAGATGTGGAGCCAGAGTCCGCTAATAAAGACAGCAATTATGCCACCAACGAGTATAGCGATAAAAGCGACTACCGCGATCAAAGGGCCCATAGCTGCTCCCATTGGTAGCGCCGGCATACCAAACGTTCCTAACATTCCGGCGAACAGCGAAAACACTAGTGCGACTATGATGGCAGACAGCACGGCATATATCGCCAGTATAACGATGAAATACTTCAACGCATCGCCAATCGTGTCCTCTCTGGAGGCATCGAACGTTTCAGAAGGACTGAACAAGAATCCCCTTATTCGTTCAAGGATACCTAATACCATTTGTCTCACCGACATTAAGCTTGATTTTCTACCTATAAAAGCTTTTCCATACCGCCAGTACTTCCGAACGCCCCATCTTCCGAAAGAAATTTATAAGGACTACATCCT
>CAYNTR010000134.1:0-3336 GCA_964400255.1 uncultured Halobacteria archaeon | reverse complement strand
TTTAACCTACCATACTGGGATAACACAAACTCGAGCATATCGGTATTCGGCGCACCAATACAAAATGCTTTCTCCCACACCGCCAATACCTTCGAGATAGTCTCAGCTATCACGTCCTCGGGGATTTCCTTGATAAATTCGATGATAACCATATCCGCGTTTCGGGTCTTCAATTCTGCAGCTTTACGCTCGACATCCATACCCGCGAATATCGGATACAGTAATTGCGGTGGAAATCCCAAAAAGCCCGCTGACTTTGAAAATGCTTCATGACCTCCTACCACAAGCTCCCGTGAGGTTCCACCACAAATTGTTGTCGCGTGAATTTGCATTTTAACTTATTTAAATAACGGATAGATAATAATGAGGAGCCAATGGCGAGCTTAAAAATCCCCCATCCTGGACATTTTTCCGCGTTACAAGAGCTCATCGAGGTGAAAGAGGCGGAGGGCCTGGATGAAGTGGACGAAGTGTTCATGGGCGGCTCGCCAGACGTGATGGGGAGTGGACGGGGAGTGCTGCATGCGCCGCTTCTCGAGGAAATTCGCGAACAAACCGATTATGCGCATCAACACGGCATAAAAATGAATATCACGATGAATTCCACGTGTACGGGCGCGCATCATCTCTCGTTCGAGGGGTATAAGATGTTTTTATGGTACTTTGGTGAACTGAACAAGGCAGGTGTCGATGCCGTTACAGTAGCAGAGCCGTACCTCGTCGAGCTTCTTCGTGACTTCCCCATGCAGACCGTGGTGTCCTGTTTATCGTACGTTGAATCCCCCCAGCGTGCGAAATTCTTCGAAGAACTCGGCGCTGATATGATCACGGTGGACACGAACATACACCGCCACTTTGACCTCTTAGAGGGCATAGTAAAGGCGGTGAGCTGCGACGTGCGGGTGATCGTGAATGAAGGTTGTATGTATCGCTGTCCGTTCAGATATTCGCATTACAATCTCGCATCGCATCTCAGCAGTTTGTATCGACCGCGCACACCGCTCTTCGCGCCCGATTACTATTTTGATAAGTGTATTGCCATTCGTCTGCGAGATCCCACACAGATACTCAAGTCGGCGTGGATACGGCCTGAGGATCTCAAGGAGTATGAAGCTATAGGAATAAAGGATTTCAAACTCTCGGGAAGAACGAAACGAGTGAACTGGATAATCGATTGCATGAGATTCTACGCTCAGCGGTCCTTTAAAGGTAACGTGCTTGATATTCTGGATTGCCCGCAAATGCTCAGGGATATGTTTTACATCGATAATGAAAAGCTTGAGGGGAGCATAGACCAGTGGAAGCGGTG
Organism: uncultured Halobacteria archaeon; assembly: GCA_964400255.1. Taxonomy (GTDB): domain Archaea; phylum Halobacteriota; class Syntropharchaeia; order Alkanophagales; family Methanospirareceae; genus JACGMN01. The sequence continues at coordinate 2,027 of CAYNTR010000134.1, read as the reverse complement.
CAAAAAACTCTGCAACGACTGCGGCTATTGTGATAAACTCACCAAGGAGGTGCTGACGATTATTAAATGAAATTGGTCGTTCCACATCCCGGGCATTTCGCCGGGTTACAGGAGATAATTGAAACAAAAGAATCAAAGGGGTTGAACGACGTAGCCGAGGTTTACATGGCGGGCTCGCCAGAGGTAATGGGAAGTGGTAGAGCAACGCTGCATTCTGCACGAATAGCGGATATAAAGGAACAAACAGACTATGCGCATCAGCATGACCTTAAGATGAACATCGTCATAAATCCCTCGTGCTTGGGTGGCTATCACTTGACCTTTGAGGGATATAAGCTGTTTACGCGGTACTTCGAGGAACTGAATAAAGCAGAGGTTGATGGCGTTACGGTGGCCGAACCTTACTTCATTGAGCTGTTACGGGATTTCCCGATGGAAACGGTTGTCTCCTGCATCGCGCATGTGGATTCACCGCAACGCGCTGAATTCTTCGAGGCGCTTGGCGCGGATACCATCGCGGTGGACACCAACATAAACCGTAACTTCGCGGTTTTAGAAGCAATAACAAGGGCAGTTACCTGTGACCTCAAGATACTTGTGAACGAAGGCTGTCTCTATAAATGCCCATTTCGACATGCGCATTTCAACCTTTTCTCTCACATAACCTCCGCGCATTCGCCTCTCCTCAGCGGACAAACGCAAACCACGAACATTTTCAGTGACTATTATTTCGACAAGTGCATCTCTATACGCGTGCGAGATCCATCGCAAATCATACGCTCGCCGTGGATACGGCCGGAGGACATGAAGGAATACGAGGCGATCGGCATCGACACGTTCAAAATCTCGGGTAGGGCGAATGCAGTGAACTGGATCATAGCGTGTATGGAGGCATATGCGCAGCGTTCGTTCAAAGGAAACCTGCTCGACCTGATTGACTGCCCGTCGGAACTCAGATATATCTTCTACGTAGATAACGAACTCCTGGAGGGGAGCATCAGACAATGGGGGACCTGTAAAAAGATATGTGATGAATGTGGATATTGTGATAAACTAACAGCTAATGTGTTGAGGATAGACCAAAAGTGAAAGAAGAGATAGTAGAAGGTAGGAGAAAGCTTGAAGAAGAGCTAAGGAAACTGGTGGGCAATATATTTGTGCCCGAGGCCAAGGTATTCGGAATGGTCTGCGGCTGTGTCGGCTTTGCAGCGGACCTCAGAGGGCTGCAGAGCGATGCGGTAGAAGTTTTCACCGAGAAGATAACGGGTATTCTGGAGGGCATAAGTAGCTCTGTTGGTATAGAGCCTGAGATCATCTATGCGAGGAAGTTACCGGGGAGTGAAGAGGTGGTTGTGCTTACTACCCGAGAGTTATGTGACCGGTGCAAAAGAGAGTTTGCAGGATCGAAAGCGCCTCCGCGGCCAGATATACTGATACTCAAGAAGAAGGGAGCGGTTAGCCTCTTAAAATCGACATAGAAACGTGAACAGATAGTCACAAACGCTCCCTTTTTATAGGGGAATATTCCCAAACTTATTTTTTCATCCGAAAGAGATAATAGAAGTATACGAGTGGTGAGAGGGGATGAAGGATAAATGGCCGAAAAAACTGAGCCGTTCATAAAGATCTCTGACGTGTCGAAGAAGTTTGACGGCAAACAGGTTTTGAAGAACGTGAATGTGGTAATCAATGAGGGCGAGTCGTTAGGGTTGCTTGGTCGGAGTGGTGCCGGGAAATCGGTTTTGCTTCACATGCTGCGCGGGACTGAGGAGTATGCGCCGACAGCGGGCGAGGTGATTTTCAGGGTGGCTGCGTGTCCTCAGTACATGGAATCCGATGAGACGGCGGAAGGACCACATCCTGCCCTTGGCTCCATAGAGCCCCCGAGCAAAGTAGGATCGGTCTGTCCCCGATGCAGGAGCACGCTGGAATTACGAGAGGTGAATTACTGGAAAGACAAAGTCGCGCGCAAGAAGATAAGGAAACGTGTGGCGATCATGTTGCAGCGCACGTTCGGGCTCTACGGT
>CAYNTR010000133.1:0-3555 GCA_964400255.1 uncultured Halobacteria archaeon | reverse complement strand
ATCATTCGCGAGGCAATTAGAGCTTATCTGGCTCATCCTCGGTACACGCTCGGTTTCAAGTGCGTAAGTCCTAAACTCATCCAAACTATAGTGGTTTAATTCATCTCCTGTGTCTAAATTTGTCCAACTCCAAAGTTCTTTCATTCGTGTATCCACCAGTAGTATTTAATTACCATGATAATGTTAAAGTTAGCTTTTTGTCGAGTAGAATTCATAGTTACCTCCTCTCGGAGGCTACTTTGAGCCCCTCACAGAACTGGACGTGAGGTTTTCCCTCATCCGGCTCTACAGGATTACATCCCCTACGTTTGGACTATAGGGTAAGTGGTATTCTTCGGCCGTGGCAATGGATTTAATGAGAGAAAACGTTTAAATTGTTGCCCGTTATAGCTTCTCTTCTGCTCTGCCTGTTTAGCCACTTAAGACGAGCCTCATCGTTTATTATAGTACCCCTGTAAACCTCGCATATTACCGTTTATACCATAGTAGTGGTAATGTCCAGCCATCTTTTGCTTGATCATGATTCTCCCATGGCTCATTACGAACACGGTGCGAGCAGTACCCGCGCACACGAACAAACTGATCACTTCTCCGCTACCATAGAGCCGGGATTCGTTATCTACGGAGACCCTGAATTCGATTTCATGGCAAATTACCGTGATGTCGGTGATGGGAAGCCGAATTCCTCGTAAAATCGAGGTGAAAGCCCTAAGTGCATTGCGGAGGTCATATATGGGAAATACACTAGGAATAAGAAATTCTTTTATCATATCCATTCCTAAGTATTATTTTATATAGTTCTGATTTTTGAAACAAATAATAGAAAATGAAGGGAAAAGAGAAAAAGTTTAAAGGTTGAGCAAAGGATGAAGCTACTACAAATAGAAAAGCGCACGAGCGCCTTGAAATGAAGATAAAAAATTGGTGAAGAAAAAGGGGGACGCGTCAAAAGAGAAGTATCCTGTCTGCCAAAGATTGGATAAATTGAATGACTAAAATAAAATGCAAAAGAAACTGCTGATTATCCCCATTGCTCACAGCGAAGCTGAGATGGGCTCGCTAAGTGAGGATATATCACTGATAATAGAAGGGGCAATGGGCAAAGAGAGGAGAGAAAAGCATAGGAAAGAGGTATATGCATTCTGGGAGAAATTAAAAGAGCTTTTGGAGCGAATACTAAAGGATGTTGCTATGGAGAAGGTGAAGATTTATCAGGATGGTATCCCGACTGGAGGAGAATTCGGGATTAAACTCGTAGAAGAGTGTGCGAAGAATGGAAGCCAAAATTTCCAGATCGTTTTGTCTTTGATCCAAAAAGGTGCTACTCTGGAGAAGACCGAAGATGCTCAGTTGCTTAAGGAGGAATACGAGATTTTAAAGGATATTGTCGGTGCAAAGACCGATATTGAAAGAGAAAAACGTGCTGAGGAAAATAAAAAACGATTATACGAATTGACTGAGGGGAGGGACAGATACATTGCAGACAGGATAAAAGAGACCTTAGGGGAAAGTATGATCGGCATTCTCTTTATAGGCGCAACACACAATATCGTGCCCTTCATAGCACCGGAAATAGCGGTGTTCGTATGCAACTATGTGGAAAATGACATTGTAAACTGGTTGTGGAGCTAAAAATCTTCATAGAATTCAAAATCCTACAAGAGGGGGGTGGAACGTGAATAGAATAATGGTGGTTGACGATGAAAGCGTCGCTGTGAATGTGCAGCATATGTTGGAAAGCTTTGGATATGACGTGACTGCGGTCGTCACGTCTGGGGAGAAAGCGATTGAACAAGCAGCAGAGACGCACCCAGATTTAGTGCTGATGGAAATTGTATTGGGTGGGACTATGGATGGCATAGAAGCTGCTAAACAGATCCGTGCCCGTTTCGATATCCCTGTGGTATATCTCACCGCTTATGCAAATGATGACACACTGCAGCGAGCAAAAATGATCGAGCCTTATGGCTATATTATTAAACCGTTTGAAGAAAGAGACTTACACACTGCCATTGAGATAGCGCTGTACAAGCATGAGATGGAACGGGAATTACATGAGACTGAGAAATACTACCATCTACTTGCCGAGAACGTAACCGATGTCATCTGGACCATGTACCTGAACCTGCGGTTTACCTATATAACTCCATCTATCATGCATTTGACAGGCCATAGTGTTGAGGAAGTAATGAGTCTAACGCTTGAAGAACTGTTGACCCCAGCCTCGTATGAGCTGGCTATGAAGACCCTTGCGGAAGAGCTGACCATGGAACAAAGTGAGCAAAAAGACCTGTTAAGGACACGGATGCTGGAGCTTGAACTCACTCGTAAGGATGGCTCTACAGTCTGGACCGAAACCAAAATGACTTTCCTGCGTGATCAAAACGGCCAGCCAGTTGGGATTCTGGGGGTCACACGTGACATCACCGAGCGCAAACAGGCGGAGGAGGCGCTTCTGGAAAGCCAAGCGAAATATAAAGCGCTTTTTGACTGTACACTTTACGGATTATATGTGCATGATTTTGAAGGTAGATTCATAGATGCTAACACAGCCGCGTTGAACATGCTGGGATATACGAAAGAGGATCTTCGTTCTTTTACCATTTCCTCATTAATCGCAGAAGACCAGTTACCCATGGTTCGGGAACGCATTGAAGAGATAAAAGAGACTGGTTTTCAGAGAACTCCCACCCAGTTTAAAGTAAAGAAAAAGGATGGTAATTACATATGGGTAGAGATCGATGCCTCCGCCATTTACCGAGAAGGAAAACCCTCTGCAATTCAAGGTATCGTACGTGATATTACCGAGCGCAAACGGATGGAAGAGCAAGCCAAGACATCGCTGGGAGAGAAAGAGGTGCTTCTGAAGGAAATTCACCACCGAATCAAAAATAACCTCCAGATCATTTCCAGCCTACTTGATATGCACAGTTTGCGAACCTCTGATCCACAGACAATTGATCTGCTTAAGGAAGCTCGTGCCAAAATCCAAGCGATGGCTCTTATTCATTCACAACTGTATCAAAGCAATCAACTTGCTCGAGTAGATATGAAGCGTTATATTCAGGAACTGGTCGACCACCTGTCACACGTTTATGCAAATAGAAAAAACTCAATTACCTATGATCTTGAACACTCCGATATTTACCTTCCCATATCCCAAGCTATCCCCTGCGCCCTCGTCTTGCACGAAGTGGGTTCCAACGCATTTAAACATGCCTTCAAGGAGAGGCAAAAAGGAGTGATTAAAATTTCCATGCAAAAGTCGGGTAATGACAAGATTCTAACAAAAGTCGAAGATGACGGTATCGGTATCCCGGAAGAAATTAATATCTATAAGACCGACAGCATGGGCCTAAAATTGGTGAGAAATCTGGTTCAGGAACAACTCAAGGGGAACATCAGAATTATAAGAGATAATGGTACAAAAGTTTTCATAGAATTCAAAGTCTTAAAAGAGGAGCCAGAAGATGCATAGAATACTGGTAGTTGATGATGAGGTGGTTATAACCACGCAATTGGAGGAACACCTTACATCCGTTGGGTATGAGGTCG
>CAYNTR010000132.1:0-3687 GCA_964400255.1 uncultured Halobacteria archaeon | reverse complement strand
ATTTATATATATCTTCATGATATTTTACTGCTATATAATGAAAGTCCGTTAAATGATGAACTAAGGGTGCTAGGATTTTATCAATATCTTTTTCTAAACCGGAATAAAGAATAACTACATCATAATCTCCTAAGATACTAAATGAATCAAAATTATACGTTTCCCCCAACTTTCTAAACTCATCTTTTATTCTCTTAAAATCACAAGTCCTTAGAAAAATAAAATATAACTTTTGATTACGGAAGCGAAAAAATAGAGCTGGATTAATGATTCCTTCAGTTTGTATATCGGGAGATTGCGGCCCAACACCTTGTAAATCACTCTTTGCAGTAGCTTTGAATGACTCTTTCGGTAGGTATTGTTCCACTCTGCCCAGTTCTGTTATCTCGTCCAGAGCTGTAGCAGCTCGCCCCCGTTCGAATTTTTCTTTGATGATTTGTGGTATATTTTCATTTATCTCACCATATTTTTCTTGTTCTTCAAAAACTGTCCACTTTAACCATAACAATATTTCTTCCAACTTAGAATCTGGAAAGTTACTTCCAAGGGTTTCTTTGAGATACTCTTCCAAGACTTTCTCTTTCTCGGACTTCTTTTGAAGAAGACAATCTTTGATATAGTCAAGGAGATCATCGGCTATTAACTCCAAACCACTTAAATAATACTCTACATTTTCTATTTTAACATTCCGACCAAGTCTTATTCCGTAGTTGTCAAGTATATCATAAACTTCAAGAAACTGTTTTTTTATTGAATCAATAACACCATTACAAATGGCTTGAAGAACCTTCTGTCCACGATAAACTTCAGGAAATCTGAAATATAGTTTGATGACCCCCCGTTCGATAAAAACACTCTGAACATAATAGTGAAACCACCAGTGACGTTTACTTTCCAAGGGTATGTCTCGTTGCTTCAAAACTTCAATGTTCACTCGCTCATTATCCGCGTCTAAAGCATCACCGAGCCTGAGAAGCGCGACTAAAAGTGGCAGGCGTATCCTTTCGCCGCCTCCAATCGCGCTATCTTTTAATTCACTAAGGTCTAATTTTCGGTGATATCGCGTAATTGTCGCTAAGAAGTTACTATAGTTCTTACACTGTTCTAATCCTAATGAGAAATGAGGTTTATTCGAAATACTCTCATAGATTATTTTTGCCCCTGCTTCATGATGATTCTCTCGAACTTTCTCTAATTCTCCCAAACTATATTCCGATTTGTAGGGTAGGCCGGCGTAGGTTGGAAATTGCATGCCAATATCATGTAGATAAGCCGATGCAAGCAGGAGAAAACGTTCATGTGCATTTAACAGAGTAGGATTTACCTCAAGTAATTTATCAATTCTCGCAATAATCCTTTCTGAATGGTCTGGTCCATGCATTGTATAATGTGGAAGCTGAGGAGCTTCCCATTTTTTCTTTACCGCCTCGATTATGTTTGCTAGGTAGGCTTCAAGCTGACTATTCCCCATTTTCAACCCCGATAAATCTTCCAATGCCATATTTTTCGCCTTTGAATAGTCGCAGTAATTTCATTGGTCCGCTGATACATAAATAACTTGCTCTACCCAACTCGATTTGTGGAAGTTAGATCAATTACAGGTATCCTCCGACCCTCTCCGCCTCACCTCCCTCTTCTCAATCACCATCACTTCCGGTCTTATCTTCTCGTATACCGAAACCACCCTGCCATCTATACCTTCAAAGTACTTTTCGATTCTTTTCATAGCCTGAGCAAACAGCAGCTTCAAGATACACGGCCTCAGCGGTTTATTGAGCTGCACCTCGTTTGAGTTTATTTCTTCGGCAATGCTTGCCGGTATCGTCCTCCAATTCTTCGTTCATTCTTCATCACCCGAAAAGGTTTTATAGCCAGAAACTTTGGTTGGTTTAATGGTAAGGAACTAACGAAATGCTATGAACCCAAACTCACAGGAGAAACGACTGGCAATTGCAACTGCTGCGGTAATTGTGGTATTTTTAGTGCTCATTGCAGTCGTCGCAACCATTGGCGGCGGGTTAGAAAGACACGAATGGTCACAGATACGAATTGCTGATATTGACATCGCTGCGGAAGCGCTCGGTATCGCCGAGGCTTCGCTGAATGTAACCACCTATCTTGACAACAGCGGGGATGCAGAATCGGGCGAGATAGACGTCGTCGTGAAGGCGTACGATGCGGATACGAATTTGCTCATCACGTCTAACCAGACGAACGTCGGGGTGATAGGAGGCAGCGAGACAAAATCGGGAAGCATCTCCGTGAAACTGCCAAAGTCCGGCGGGTATAAACTCCAAATCGTTGTGTTTGAAGATGATAAAGGTATCCAGCGTGCGGAAACAATGATTTACGGCTTGACAAGCCTCGAACCTCCTTCGGTCGCAAAAATCGGTATCCGAGAAATTGATTTCTTCGTTGAAGCGGTCGAAGTTGAGCGTGAAGGAGCCCGAGAGTATGCACGCATCAATACCACGCTCTACATTGACAATCTCGGGAAAGACGCCAGCGGGCTGACTGCATTGATAAAGGCGCGGGACAACGAAACGAGATTGGTAACAGACAAGAGATGGAAAGACCTCGATGTGCTCAAAGAAGGCACGACATCGCTCCATTACGCAGACTTGAGAGTGCTCAACGGCAGGGATTACATCGTTGAAGTTCAGATATGGCAATCGGAACGGATAATAAAGGAAAGTAGCGGGATGGTGCTCTTAAGCCCGTTTGCCAATAAAACGGTGGTAGTGGCGGCGAAGGAAAAAACGGTCGAGATTTCACCAACATTCACCATATCTGATTTTATTCGTCCTCCCGGGGTATATGAAGAGGGAGGGTATGAAACGCCGATACCTCTGCCTTATCCTACGCCCATGCCTGAGGAGCCGGGATTTGAAGTTTTACCCGCAGCGTGTGCACTCTTCATCGTCTCTGTTTTACTGTTCAGAAGAAGAAGGGAAGGTGTGTGAATGAAATGGGAAAAGAGAAAGAAAAAGGGGATGAGACGGTAAAGGAACAACCGAAAGGGGAAGGGAGATTTGTATCCGAGGACATGTTCAGGTATTTCAGGTTTGGCGTATTCGTAATCCTCATGCTTCTACTTTTGGTTGCCACCTTTCAGTTCTATTTCTTCGCTATGGATGCTATCTCCACGCTCTTCACGTATAAATACCACTCGTTGGTGCAAGCAGGCTTCGCAGCGTGCGTGATCGCGATTGTTGTTTATTTTCTGAGAGCGGTACTGATAAAGGAGAAATGAGCGCGCGATCACCACACCCAGAATCTGCGAGACCCCTTTACATTGTGAAATCAAATGGAAATGTTCGACTACTCATATAACCTCGTGAGCACAAAATTATCGAAAAAAATTAAGCAATCCAAAAACCACACAAGCTGAAACTAACCCCAACCTCTCCTCCTTATCACTTCCGTTTTATCAATCACCCGCACTTCCGGCTTCATTTTCTCGTAAACTGAGACAATCATAGTATCCAACCCCTCAAAGTGCTTTTCAATTTTTCGCATCTCTTCAGCTGAAAGCGGTTCGACGGCACACGGACGCAGCGGCGTGTTGAGCTGCACCTCGTCCGGCTTAATCTCAGCAGCAATGCGAGCCATTGCCGCCCCATAATCTTTAATCTCATTGACGAACATCATTTGGAGTGGAACTGCTACAACCAACCATGCCGGTCT
>CAYNTR010000131.1:0-3766 GCA_964400255.1 uncultured Halobacteria archaeon | reverse complement strand
TAAGCTTATCTCCATCTTTTATTCTACTTGTGACGGTCTCGTTGTCCTTTTTCTCAACTATTATCACATCCTCAGGCTCAACCAGATCCACGAGATAAGGAGAATGTGTTGAGAGGATGATCTGCTTATCTGATTTCTTCAATACCTCAACTAAAAGCTCAAAGAGGCGAGGATGAATGAAGTTCTCAGGCTCTTCAAAACAAACCACGTTCGCCTCTTCTGAGGCGATTGCGGTGATATACGCCAGCAGCTTAAGCGTGCCATCTGAAACCTGGAAGTAATTAAACGGCGAATCAAAGCCTCTTTCTCGGATTGCTACGTATGTTTCTCCGTCTTCTGTCAAAGGAGTCAGAAGTTCGTCTATCTGCGGGATCGCCTGCTTCAGTATGTCCTCTATTTTATCAAAGGTTTTGGGGCGCTCATTATGCAATGAGAGCAGAACTTGCGCTAAATTTCTCCCTGTTTTTTCCAGAATGAGATTCTTCTTAGCCGAATCTTTTCTCCTCATCTCGGTGGTCATAAAATTATACGATCGCCAGGCGGTAAGATATGCTCTGATTTCTGGGTAGTTCACAATTGCTGAATCCCATGAGACTAATCTTGTTTTTCCATATTTCGTACCAGACGGGGTAGACCCCGGTATTTTTTCCATCGTTTCTAGATGGCGCTCAATTATCGTTTCCCCTTCGATGGATAACTCCTCTTCATCCACGCCACTTTCAGAAAGCGAAATAAAAAACTCGGAAGCCTTTTTATCAAGCACGAACTCAAAGGATATTTCTATATTTTCCTTTCCGCCACCGAATACTACACGTTCATAACCGCCTCTTCTTGCTAAACTTATATCAATACTTCCTTGAGCAAGTTCGGAAACGAACGCCAAGCAATCCAACAAGTTGCTCTTTCCGCTCGCGTTCGGGCCGATTAAGACGTTGAATTTCTTAAGTTCCAGTTCTACATCTTTCAAGCTCTTGTAGTTCTTTATTCTTAGCTTCTTTATCATTTCTTTCTCTACACTAAGTGCCTGTTCATTTAGATAACACTTTGCATTTATACCTTTAAAGGCCCCGCATCTTCAAATCCTTCACGCTTGCCCATGCCTGCTTCCCGTTCCATGTCACGAGGCTTGAAAAGCAGTTTGATAACGTTCTGTGCGTGCTCCCGAGCTCGGCGATCGGCAAGCCACGCGAGTTTCTTCTCCTCTTTTACCTCATCCTCGTAAACGAAGACCTCGATGATGTGCGTCGACGTGAGCAGCTGTGCCGCGATAATTCCCGTTGAAGCTTCGTGTGCGCATTGTTTGTCTATAGGGGCAGCTCCGGGCATTCCCAATGCCATGACGATGTCACAACCTCTTTCCTCGATGAGCTTCTTTGAAGCCACCGGCAAGTCCTTTATCCCCGGCACGGTGTACCGTTCTATCTTCACCGACGCATGTTTCTGCAGCTCGTCTATTGCCGCGGCACCCATATCATAGCGTGCAAAGGTCGTATCAGCAATCCCTACTTTTTTCATTTTCGATCAACCCAACTCAACTCACACAGACTAAGGCGCTCAGAGGACAGGCTCGTACGCAGATCTCACACCGGATACATTTATCTTCCTCCAGGTTGATGGTCCATGAAGGATCGAACCTGAACACGTCGGTTGGACAGACAGCGATGCACGCACCGCAGTGTACACATCGCTCTTCATTCCACGCGATCAGTTTCATTAATTTTCGTACTTCGACCCCTTTCTTCCTGAACAGCTCTGCAACGTGCTCCACTTTATCATTCGGGACGTCAATGACAAGTTCACCTCTCGTCGCACTGTCTATGCTTAGTTTCACACCTGTTTCGAGCACGACTTCAGCGGTATACGGCATTTCATCCAGAGATAAGGGGAACTTCAAGATCAGCTTCATTTAGTTGCTTCATATTTGAATTATACTCATATAAAAGATGTACAGATGGGCAATACAATCAACCGCAATTTTAAATACTCCAAATCCTAACTGCTTAAACTCTTTTCAGAAAAGAAACTACACTTTAAATATTTCTTTGGTAAAGCTTTCTTTTTACAAGAAAGGTTTATGAGAGCACGGATACGGGATTTTGTGATAACGAAGCAGGAGTGGATTTTTTCCGTGATCAGTTACGATTTGGGCGGAGAGGAATTACAGTGCCTCTTGCGATATATTCCCGATGAGAGCGGCGAAAGAATATCAGAGAACGGAAGATACCGGAAATTGGATTTTGACGAAGCTTATGTATTCTTAACAAAACAGCGTCCCGAGTATATAAAAGACGTGCATGTAGTTCCAAAAGGAGATATTAAGGAGATCCTGAGGCCTGAGGTGCGGCTTCCGGCAATTGCTGCACGTAACGAAAAGGTCAAAGCGATTTATGAGCTTCTAGGTCAGCATATTCCAAAAGAAAGGATAGGAATCACCGGCTCGTATCTGTGCGGGCTCAACAGCGCTAACTCAGACCTCGATTTTGTTATTTATGGTCGGGAGAACTTCAACAAGGCGAGGGAGGTCGTAAAAGCGGCGACCGAAGAGGGGATGACCACCGAGCTAAAAGAGGAGCTGTGGAGACAGATTTACCAGAAGAGGAAGCCTGAGCTGAGTTATGAGGTTTTTATCGCACACGAGATCAGGAAGAGGCACCGGGGCGCACTGGACCTCATCTACTTTGATCTGTTATACGTGCGAGATCCTGGAGAATTACACTTGCTGGATAAACGGAATTATGAAAAGGGCGAAAAAGTAGGTTACAGGACAATAACCGCAGAAGTAAGAGCTGCTTCGTTTTCCTTTGATAGTCCCGCGATCTATGAAATAGCACATCCCGAAATAAGCAAGGTTCTTTCGTTCACCCATACGTATGCCGGCCAGGCAGCAGTGGGTGAGACGATCGAAGTTCGCGGCGTAGTGGAGAAAACAAAGCACGAGACACGATTGGTTGTGGGTACTACACGAGAGGCGAGGGGTGAATGGATACGATCGCTCTCGTTAAAACCTTTCTTTTAAAAGAAAGCTTTACTAAAGAAACCCTGTTTTTTGTGAATTGTTTTTGATCAAACTTCCGTTAGAAGTTTGTTGATAAAACTTATCTTTAAAAATTGAACAGAAAGAGTGCTATGGAAGTAACGGTGAAGATACTCGCGGACACAGAGGGAGAAGAACGGGTAGAAGTTGCGGATGAGGATACCTACGAGAAGGTGCTCGAAAAGCTGCATATAAATCCCGTAGAGGTACTTGTGCTGCGCGACGGCAAACCAGTGCCCGAGGATGAACTGGTGGGTGAGGAGAAGAGTGCCCGTTCGGCGATAACGATACTTCGAATTGTTTCAAGTGGATGACTATAGATTAGCAATTTCAAAATCTTCCATATTTGGTGGTCGAATCACCCCTTTCTCCGTAATTATCGCTTCTATCAATTCAAACGGTGTGAAATCGAAAGCAGGGTTATAAACCTTTACGTCAAGGGGTGCAATTTGCGTAGTACCGCAAAATATAAGTTCTTCTGGACTTCTTTCCTCTATTTCAACCTCCTTATAACTCCGTTCCGTATCGAACGTTGAAAGCGGTGCCGCAACGTAAAAAGGTATACCGTGTGCTCTGGCAACCACTGCGTGCATGTAGGTCCCTATTTTGTTAAATACGCCCTCTTTCACCACTCTGTCAGCACCGACCAGTACCTTAGTTACTTTTCCTTCTCGCATCACTGCGGCACTCATGCTGTCTGTGATAAGCGTGACGGGTACGTCATCCTGAAGC
>CAYNTR010000130.1:0-3967 GCA_964400255.1 uncultured Halobacteria archaeon | reverse complement strand
GTGTAATAACAAAGTTTAAATAGTTTAAGAACAAAAAGTGTATGGTTCGATGGTAGGAGGAGCGTCTCTTGAAAGCTATACCGCATCACGGATGTAAAGCAGCATATGTCAATGCTTCTGGACATACACTGCGAATCGAGTACCTCTCTCTTGAAGAGGCATTAGGACCCATCAGTTTTGCATTACGGTGCCATCGAGACCGGTATAAAAGCTTTGAGGTGGAGCCGTTTAACGAGCGAAATGTCCTCTGCTTCGGTGCGGGTCCCTTAGCTGGTTCCAGGCTCTATGGTTTCCATCGGTTGATTTTTGCCGCTCGATCCCCGCTTTGGCACGGTTTTTTTATCAGTTCGATGGGTGGCGCGGCTCTGCCGCTCTACCACGCTGGCGTTGATTATGTCGCAGTAGAAGGCAAGTCTGAGGAGTATCTCATACTCGCGATACGAGGAGCGGAGGATGGAAGCATTGAATCACGTTTTGAAACGATTAGTGAAGGCGATTTACTTGATATTTTCCATGAGTATGCCGGTAAGAGAGGATCGTATGCATTGCAGCAGTACACGTATGACCGATTCAATGAGTTCTACCGGGATGGAAAGAAGTATATGGACTTCAGGATAATTGCGGTTGGCCCGGCTGCGTTAAATACGAACTTCGGGGGGATCTGCTCGACCGTGATCCGCAACGGACAATTTCGTGTAGGCGTTGACGATTGGGCTGGTAGAGGTGGTATGGGCTCCCTTATGGCACAGGCACATCGAACGATTGCGATCACATACGGTGGCACCTACAATGGAAAAACGTTTACGGAGAACCTTAAAGATATAAATGTGGTGAAAAAGATCTTCGAGGAGGAGTTTCAAGAGCGCTATACTGATTACGTCATCAGATCGGGGATAAAATACCGGTACGATCCGCACGTTAAATCCGCCGGCACTTTTGGCGTGAACATGTCCGTCCTTGGGGACTGGCTTCTTTCCTTTAACTGGGGGTCCGTCAATCTGAGTGAAAGTAAGCGGGCGTCATTGTACGCGCTCGTAAAAGACCATTACCTCAAGCAGTTCAATGAAGAAATTGTGGAACCCAGAACGTTTGCTACCTGCGGAGAGCCCTGCCCGCTCACCTGCAAAAAAATCTATCAGGAACATAAGAAGGACTACGAGCCCTACGAGGCTCTGGGGCCAAACGCGGGCGTTTTTGACCAACGTGCTGCCGAGAAGGCAGTGAAAGAAGTAGAAGCGATGGGGTTTGATGCCATAGAGTTTGGTAATGTAGGGTCCTGGATTTTTGAATGCATCCATAAAGGACTGCTCAGCACAGAGGATCTCGAACTGAACGGGCAGGTCAACTTTGATCCCGAGACGTATAAGATTGAATTCTCGCACGAGAATGCAGAGGCTCTCGTCAAGCTTTCAGATCTTGTGGCTTATGGAACGGGCATTGGGACTATCTTCGCGAAAGGTGTTCGTGTCGCCGCAAAAGAACTCGACAAACGGTTTGCAGATCGGGTAAGGAGTTCGGGTTCTACGTTCGTTGATAGCACACTATACATCCCATACGGAGATCTCGGATGCATCTCACCAGCACAATACTGGGTGCCGGGCGTGCTCGTGCCTGTACCGATTCAAGGGAAGTACCTCACGAATTACTGTATCAATTCACTGCCACCCCGAGAGCTGGGGAAGACGTGTGCACAACGCGCGATAAAAGAGCTGTATTCCGAGGAACTCGGGATCTGCAGGTTCCACAGAACTTGGACTGAGAAATCTGTTGAGACACTCCTGCGCAGGGGCCGAGGTATTGAGCTCGACCTCGACGAACATTGCAGAGGGCTCATGCACAAAATCATCGAGTATGACCATAAAGCAAATCAGTACCCTGTCTTCTGGGAGACGAAAAAGACGCGAGAAGTCATTCACAGGTACCTCGAAGAGGTGAGTAGGAAGATGCCCTCAGAATGTATGCCATTAGACCGGTGGATTGCAAAGTTTAACGGGTATCCAGAAGGGGCGGCAAAAGAGTATTGGGAAGAGACCCTGAAAGGTTATGAGGAAGGAATGACCTGATAGATCTCAAATTAACTTCTTCTTCGATCATTTATACATGCCACGGAACTGAATAGCCCTCACGAGATCAGTTCTTGAGACAATGCCTTTCAGTTGCCCATTGTCCATGACAATCAAACGGCCCAAATTCCGCGTAGACATGATTTTGAGCGCATCATAGGCATCCGCCTCCGGTGAGATTGAAATTACCTCTCGCTTCATAACGTCTCCGATCCGAGTAGTACCTCGCATCGAAGCTGGTACCTTCTGGACGTCTGAGAAGGTAATCACACCGAGCACGGGAGAATACTGGTTTTCCTGAATCGGGTAGCCCATATGTTTAACTTTAAACATCACATCGATTAACTGATCGATAGTCCAGTCCGGAGGCACGTAGATGACATCCGGAACACGGGTCATAAGATCCCTGACCTTGACCCCTTCCAACGTGACTGAAACAACCGTTGCCTTCTCCTCTTCAGAACCGCCAAAGTAAATGAAAAAGGCGATGAGGAGCAAGAAAAACTGAAAGGTAAACAGCCCGAGGATACCCATAGCAAATGCGAAGCTCTTGCCCACTGCAACTGCCCTTCGGGTTGCATCGATATACGGCATACGTTTAGCAAACGCGGCACGGAGTATCCTTCCACCATCCATCGGAAATGCAGGAATGAGATTGAAGAGCCCAAGCAAGATATTGTAAAATGCGAGTATACCTATCACTATAAGAGCGGCGTTCTTAAAGACCGCACCCGTATCCGACAGTTGTACTGGACCGAAGAGGTAGTAAATGAGATAGGAAATAGCACCAATGCCCAGACTGAGACCTGGACCCGCTGCTGAAATTCGTGCTTCCATTCGCGGCTCTCTCGGTATCTCCTCCATCTGCGAGACACCACCGATAACGAACAGGGTTATGTTCCTTATACGCGCGCCGTAACTCTGTGCAACAAAAGAGTGACTGAGCTCATGAAAGAGGAGTGTTGCGAAAAAGAGAACAGAAGCAATGGCACCCAGCAGGTATTTGAGCCCCGTCGAGATAGCCATACCACCGAAACCGATCGTTATGCCGAGTATCTCAAAATTATTAGCTGCAAAGAGCCAGAGCACAAAAAAGAATATAATAAGGAATGTCAGGTGCAGCTTTATTGGTATTCCCCGGATACTGCCAATTTGGTACGACCACTTCATGGTAACATCCTCATGCAATAAAGTTCAAGGCACTTGTATATTTAAAGGTTACGATTTACTATCCTTCATTCCATAGTCATCGGGTAGTTGTTAGCGCTCCATGCTCGCATACTGCCAAGAACATCGCAGCAGACATTGGTGTAGCCCGCTCGAAGAAGGATGCTCGCTGCCAGACTCGCACGGTGGCCAACGTTACAGACAATCGAGATTGGGCGATCACGTGGTAGCTCCTTCAGTCGGTTCTGGAGATGCCCCACGTATATGTGTCGAGCGCCCTTTATATGTCCTGTTCTCCACTCCTTGTCATCTCTCACATCGAGAACGAGAACATCCTCATGGTCATCAAGTCGTTTTTTGAGTTCATGCACCGTCGAAAACCCCATGTACTCTACTGGAAGACCTGAAGCATACCATGCTGCAATTCCACCACTCAAATAGCCTGCGATAGTATCGTAACCCAGACGTATAAGATAACGAACTGCCTTCTCTATATGGTCTCCACATTCATGCACCAGCAGTAGTGGAGTATCGTAAGGCAATACCCAACCTGCATAAGCGGGTACACCTTCCAGCCAGATGCTGTAGGAGCCTTTTATATGCGCGCCGCCAAATGCAGGCGGTGTCCTCACATCGACAACCAAAGCCCCACGCTCCATTTCATTTTTAAACTCGATTGGTGTCAACGGGGGCGGACTTGGAAGTTTGTGTAACAACGGCGCCCCTTCAAGATTGTA
>CAYNTR010000129.1:0-4032 GCA_964400255.1 uncultured Halobacteria archaeon | reverse complement strand
TCGATACTAAGTTGAGGGTCTGGTGTTCGGAACCCTATGGTTTCGGAAGTACTGTGGGAAGATCTTGGGGTTCCTGCGTGGAGCTGAATATAAACGCGATCTGGAAAGCATAACAGCAGTAGTTCTGGTAAAGATGGCGTAGTATTTTACTCAATTCTTACCATTACAAAATTTCCCACCACTTGGCTGAGCATGGGTGAGGACAGAAGGTGAAGAAGATCGATTTAAGCTACGACTTGTACCTTCGATACCCGAAGAGATGGTGACGCTACTGTGTAGATCTGTCGAGTATCGTCTCCTAGCAGATCCACATGTTTTAAGAGCTCTTGCATGTTTCCCGCGATCATGACGTGCTTAGCCGTGAACAACTCACCATTTTTTATGCCGAATGCGTTCTGTGCAACGACGGAGAAATCGCCGGACGCCCGTGAAGCGGTATGTGCACCGATTACATCGTTGATGAGGAGTCCTTCATGTATCTCGCCGATCATCTCTTCTTTTGACGCTTTGCCTTCCCCTTCGTTAACGATAAAATTCGTTGGACCGGGAGTGGGTAAACTGTCAAAGCTTCTGAGTGCGTTACCGGTACTTTCCACATGGTCTTTATTGGCGGTGTACGTGTCGTAGAGGAAATTTTGGAGCACCCCTTCTTCTACGAGCGTGGTGGACTGGGTGGGGACACCTTCACCATCCATCTTTCTGCTGTTTATGCCCAAGGGCATCGTGCCATCGTCTACAATAGTCAGAAGCTCGGAAGCTATCAATGCCCCCTTTTTACCATAATAGGGAGACTGTTTTCGCTGCACATTCTCGGCACTCAGTTGCGGAATAAAGGTATACGCGAAAAGGCTTTGGACTGCTTTTGGCGAGAGCACAACCGGTAACCGCTTTGTTTTGATCTTCGTGCCTCCCAAGCTATCCACTGCGAGTTTCACTGCCTCGCGACCTATCCACCCAAAGTCTATATCACTGAGCATCCTGCTCACCTTGGCCTCATATCCCGAAGTCTCCTCGCCGCTCTCATCACGGGCTACCACCGCCAATCCGCCGGAGACATAGGTGCCGCTATCCCGTGTTTCGATACCTTCAGAATTCAGAATAAATGTTTCATCAAATCCGGCCGCGAAGCTCCCCTCTGTCGGTGTGCAGGTAACCCCCCTTCTCACTTCCTGCTCCTTCGTTCCGGTGAGCATCTCTTTGCAATACGCTATCGCCTCCTCGCTCCCATCCCTAATGCCAAGAAGGTCAATGATTCGTTGATCAAACGCTTTTTCGGGCTCTTTGTAGTCATATTGTGACGTTTTTGACCGCGGAGCAGGTAAGCCCATAAAAGACGCATCCCGCTCAGATACCCGTGCCTGTTTAAGTGCATGCTCCACGCATTCCTCGATTTTATCTTTTTCTAAAGCTGTCGTGTGTGAAAATCCTATTTTATTTGATATAACGACGCGGACGCCGATACCGACGCTTTGAACATGCTTTACCTTTTTAATCTCCTCGCGCTCAAGATCAATGCTGAACACATCACCCCGTTCACCATATATCTCTGCCTGGTCACAACTTGCCACGGCCTTCTTCAACCCGCTACGCATTAATTCGAGCACTTCTTTTTCCTCCTTCCTACGGTGCAGTGAACGAGCAGCAATGAAGTCGCATTTACGCACGTTTCGAATGGTCACGCCGATAAAACGTGATCTCATTCCTAACATATTAGGAGAAGAATTATATTAAACAGCATGGTACCCCTGATACAAGAAGGCGAGCTTGTGCATCTACTTGGCCGAAGAGGGAGGAGATATCACCTTTTATTGAAAGCGGGGGCCACGTTCACGTTCACCAACGGCACTATTGCACATGATGATATAATCGGCTTAGAGGACGGCAGCGTCGTGAAATCGAACTATGGCGAAAAGCTCCTGGTTATCAGACCGACGTTGGCAGAATACATCGAAAAGATGCGAAAAGGGTCGCAGATCATCTACCCCAAGGACATTGCGGCTATTTTGCTGCTCGCGGACATTTTCCCCGGTGCAACGGTGTTGGAAGCCGGCATCGGCTCAGGCGCGCTTACCATGGCGTTGCTCCGTGCAGTTGGTCGTGCGGGAAAAGTGATATCCTACGAACGGCGAAAGGAATTTCTTGCGATTGCGCAAAGCAACATTGAAACGTTTTTCAACACGGTAGTAAGTGCAGGAAAGGAAGGTTCCGGCGAGCTGATCGTGAAGGAGAAGGATGTGTATGAAGGCATCGACGAGAGAGAAGTGGATAGAATAATCCTGGACCTTCAGGAGCCGTGGAGAGCGCTGAAGCACGTCGAAGCATCGCTTCGAACTGGTGGAATTTTCCTGTGCTACAACCCTACCGTACTGCAGATCTACAAGCTTTCAAAACGGTTGGAACTGAAATACGCGAACAGCTTCCGTATTATGAGTATTTATGAGGTTGGTATGCGCGGCTGGGAGGTAAAAGAGCGGAGCATTCGTCCGGAACACAGGATGGTTGCTCATACCGGGTTTATTTTTGTCGCGCGGAAATGTTCGCTGACTGAGTGAAAACATTTGTAAAGGTGCTCTTTGAGCTCGTTAAGGCTTGGGGAAAAGAATAGATGACTGGTACATGCGCAATCGGTAGAGCCAAAATTCGTGATTGAATCAAGGTGCATGCTCATGTTCGTGGCTATCTCGCATTCTTTTCGCTCCGTCGTTTCTGCACAGAGTATTTCCTTCACTTCTACTGCCGAATTAGCCAGAAGATAGTCAATATGCCAATGTAACTTTTTGCTATTGCCAACCTCGCGACGGTGCCTTTTTATCCGCTGCTCCAATCCCGAAAGAGCGGAGCCGACATAGGCATAGAATCCTTTTTTGAACGCTATGCATCCCATTTTACCTATTTCAACTTCTATATCTGCATGATTCTCGAAGATGAGCACGTACGTCCCTTTCATCTAGTTTACTCCTTTCGTTCAGTGGTATTTGGTAGTTCAACAGTAATATTTATTGAGTTGTAGGTTAGAGGGTTATAACGGCCATGATCGAGGAGCGAATAGAGCGGTTAAAGCGGAAGAAGAACGCGGTTATTTTAGCGCATAACTACCAGAGACCAGAGGTGCAGGATATCGCGGAGTTCGTCGGTGATTCTTTGGAGCTTGCGCGGAAAGCGATGAATACCACGGCGGATATTATCGTCTTCTGCGGCGTGGATTTCATGGCGGAAACCACAGCGATATTAAATCCTGACAAAAAAGTTATTCTTCCTGATGTCTGCGCGATCTGTCCGATGGCGCAGCAATTACCGCAGTACGTCTTGCGTGCTGCGAAGAACGAAAATCCCGATGCTGACGTGGTCCTCTACGTCAACACGCTTGCAGAAAGTAAAGCGCTTGCCGACTGCATTTGCACCTCGGCGAACGCACAGGAAATCGTTAATGCGATGGACGCGTCAACCATATTATTTGGGCCTGATCATAACTTAGCCTATTACGCGCAGAAGGGCACATCGAAGCGGATTATTCCCGTTCCGGAACATGGCAATTGCCCCGTTCATCATCAAATTGTGCTCGAAGATTTGCTAAACGCGAAAGAAGCCCACCCAGAAGCAAAGATCATTGTTCATCCCGAATGTATTCCAGAAGTCCAGGACAGAGCGGATTACATCGCGTCGACGAGTGGCATGGTAAAGATTTGCAAGGAATTAGAGGAAGAAGAATTTCTGATCGGCACCGAGATCGGGCTCCTGCATCGGCTCGAAAAGGAAGCACCGGGTAAGAAATTTTATCCACTCTCAGCGACTGCGGTCTGTCCGCAGATGAAGATGTGCACCCTAGCGAAAATAGAAAAGGCGCTCGAGTACGAACAGCCCGAGATCGTGCTTCCAACTGAACTCATGGAGCAGGCACGGAAGCCTATCGAACGGATGCTCGCTCTTTCTCAATAAGGGGCCAGACCCCCCTTATCAACCCTCCCAACCAATAATTCGGGGCCAGACCCCCCTTATCAACCCTCCCAACCAATAATTCGGGGCCAGACCCCC
>CAYNTR010000128.1:0-4105 GCA_964400255.1 uncultured Halobacteria archaeon | reverse complement strand
AGTTATATCTTCCCAACCATTATTAGGCTCCCACCAAGGCCCCCACCAACTCATAAAGAAAAAATCAATGCCACAGTGAGATGCCCAGTCGATATGCTTAGTTACTACCGCTTGATTTCTCGAACTATATTTATCCAAGACCGGTTTGCCTTTGTACTCATCTGGCCAATGACGGTTTTTATCGTACCAGGGATAATAAAAAGTGCCTATTAGCATGTTATCCTTTATCATTGTTTTCTCCAATTTTGACAACCCTCACAATCCTGATTTTTTATTTTCATGAATACGACCCCGAAGGTAGATTGCGTATAACGGTTTGTGCGTATCTGAAGTTTACGGAGCGAGGAATTTGGGCGGTGTGCCGAAGGCACGAAGCCAGATACGTTCTATTAGGTGACGGAAAATTCCTCATTTTTTATTTCTCGTTTCTACAAATTCAGTCGTTAGTTTAACCCCGAGAGCTGTTAAATCTGCTACTAAAAGTCCAATAAATAACTCACGACCTATCAATTCAAGAATTCCCGAAACGATGATCATTACAGCCGCAAAACCAATCCAGAAATTGAATAAAGCTCTTGTTGCTACGTTATTTTTTGACTTTGGATCATCTCCGAATTTATCAATGTTCGACATAATGTCAGCACAGTTTTTCCGTCCAGTCCATAAAGAAAAACCAAGGATTATAAGAGCAGCGACTTTAATAACTAACGATGCTAGTGATGCACTTATTTCCATAGATTATAACCTCCTTATGTAAGTGATCTGTCGCCTAACTCCGTTATATCCGAACTCGGGTTCGTACATTCTCCCACTTTAAAGTGATAGCCAGCGCTTATCGCAGATATATCGCTCTTTAGCCGACTGTTGACTCTCATACCTTACGACCACTCCTCTTTATCTACGTACTTGTTCTCATGATAAAAACCTTCGCTTTATCAGTAGATTATTATTACTTCGTTGTCCTATTATGAATTATGGTATTAGCGGGTAAATTGTTTCTAGTTGAGGAGGATGTTACTCTTCAGACGATTGCGGCCAAGCTCAAGGGGTATACATCAGAGGAGCGACTGAAAGACGAAGATTTAAGCTTGATCACCGAGATAAAGGACTTACGCTTGGTTGGTGATTCCCTGTACGGTATGTTTATTCAAGATCAACTCCTGGATGTCTATCATCGTGGTGAGCGGGTGCGTGTGCCGACCACGTCTGAAGCGCCGTTCTTCTTCGTCGAACAGGTGCGGAACCAAGAGCAAAACGCGAGGACTGTTTTGACCATCATGGAAAAAAAAGCGCGGGCTAATAATATCGCCAATCAGTTAAGCAAAATACTCTTCATCACCACGGGAAAGATCGTGGAGGTGCGGATCGAGCCCGCGCGATTTGAGCGGTTTCACGAGGATAACTTCGAGGATACCAAGGTCATCTTCTTCGACGATGTGGACATCCCCAATATAAAGAAACTGTCCTTGTACGGCTCTGCGTTAGGCAGTACGTCCGCGTATGTTGACAATCTGAAGCACGGGAAGATATGGTACATCGTTTTGAAATCGAGTCGACACGGCCTGGTCGTCGGCGTCACTCGCAACGGTGTGGTAACGATCTTCAGCAAAGCGACAAAGGACGATTTCATACAGTACGTGAAGGACGATATTATTGATTTACTTTAATTTGAGGTAACCGTTCAGGTCATAAGGAATGGAGCTAAAAGCGAGCCCCGAGTTCGAGAAACGAATAGGAATTTGGTATTATGCGACGCAGAGCGAGGGCTTTGGTGGAACGATAAAAACAATACCCTCAGACTTTTTCGTGCATGAGGTTACCAATAGAATCGAAGGTAACGAAGGCAAGTACCTGATTGCTGAGTTGACGAAGGAGAACTGGGACACGCATAGCGTGGTACGCGAGCTTTCGCGGCGGTTGCGGGTGAGCAGGAACCGGATCGGGTTCGCCGGAACGAAAGATAAGTTCGCCGTGACCACGCAGAAGATAAGCCTCTGGGATACCGACGAGACGAATCTGGAACGCGTAAGGATCGCTGATGTATCGCTCAAAATCGTTGGACGATCAAATAAAGCGGTTTCCTTAGGTGATTTGTACGGAAACGAGTTCACGATCGTTATTCGTAATTTAGAAGGAACCGAAGACGGGATAAGGAACAGTATCGACGCCATAACAACTGAACTAGAAGATACGGGTGGCATACCTAATTTCTTCGGCGTGCAGCGCTTCGGCACCAATCGACCGATAACGCACGTCGTGGGAAAACATCTGATAGAGGGTAACATAAAGGGTGCAGTGCTGTCGTACATCTCTGATATCTTCCCTGAAGAGAGCGAAGAGGCGAAACAGGCGAGAAGTCTCTGCAAGGAGGGTGACTTCAAAGAGTGCTTGAAACGAATGCCACTGTTCTTGCGGTACGAACGCGCGATGCTCAATGAGCTTGTCAAAAGCGGTAGTGAAGAACCGGACGAAGCACAATTCCTCGCTGCCTTTGCCGTCCTGCCAAAGAACTTACAAAAACTGTTCGTGCATGCGTATCAAGCGTATCTCTTTAATATCATTATAAGTCATCGTATGCAGCAGAATCTGCCATTCAACGAGGCCATTGCAGGCGATATAGTCTGCTTTCACAATGAGCTCGGATTTGCGGACCCTGATAAGGTTGAAAAAGTCACTGAGGACAAATTAGACGGAATCAATCGACTGATAAAGCGTGGACGGGCATTTGTCACCGCTCCGATCTTTGGCTCTGAAACTGAGTTCGCGGATGGTGTGTTGGGTGAGATTGAACGACAGGTTCTCGAGGATGAAAATGTAACAGTAACCAATTTTTATATCGAAAAGATACCGGAAATAAGTTCGAAAGGCACACGAAGACCCGTATTAGTGCCTGTCCAGCCAAATGCAGAGATCAGCGAGGATGAAAACAATCCCGGACGATATAAAGCGACGGTGCAGTTCTTCCTGCCAAAAGGGTCGTACGCGACCGTCGTGCTCCGTGAATATACGAAGCGCTGAGAAAGAACGACTCAAAAGAGCAAAGAAAAAGGAGGAGAAGAGGATGGAAAAAATCACCTCTTCTTTCTCTTCAAAATGGTAATTGTTATAACGGTGGTCAGTAATCCAACAAGTGCTGCGATTCCGAGTGGCGTTAGTCCTGGGACTCGTGCTGCTGCTCTCGGAGTTCCAGGCCCTCCGTCATCGACGATTACGCCATTTGCAACGCCATCGTCGTCGCCCACTCCTCCATCTTGCAACTGTATCGTGATTACGTTGTCGCCGTCATCGTCTCCTATCGGTATTGGATACCACCCCGGTTGCCCGGTTGTGGAACCGTTGCCTGTGGTGCTGTATTTCCAATACTGTGTGCCCACTGGAACCGGCTCGGGAAGGGTAATGGTTATCGTCACCGTTGAGCCGTTTTCTAACCCGCTGATCGTGAAGCCGAAGAAGCCGTACGGGAACTCCGCGAGTGGCAGTGGTGTTGCTCCTGGTGGGAGCTCACTTGCGTTAATCGCAATCAGTGGTTCGCAGAACGTGCCGGCATCGAGTTCAAAGGTCGCCCCGCCGCCCGTTGCAGCTATAACGCTGCTGAGTGATTCCTCCCATAAATGCGTGCCGTTCGTGCCTTTCTTCGCTATTACGGTATTCGTAACACTCCCTGTAGTCTCATTTATCTCCAAAATCGAGATCAAAACATCGGGCTTGCCATCTCCATCTATATCCGGAGCCACGCCTCCCCGCACCCACAGATCATCATCGCTCGTAATGTTCTCTTCCCAGAGATGGTCGTCGCCATAGGTGCCGTTCTTGACTATTAGCCTCACAATGGTCTCATTCGTACACCAATCATACTCGTAGACCATGACAAACACATCGGTCTTATTGTCACCGTTCATGTCCGGAACACTATAGATGTCGTCCCCCCATAATTCTATGCACTCATCGCTCGTAATATTCTCTTGCCAGAGGTGTTCGCCATCCGTCCCGTTCTTCGCTATGATCGTCACCTCGTAGAGCCACTCGTAATCGTACTCCCACTCATACTTGTAGATAGTCACGAGCACATCGGTCTTGCCATCACCGCTCATATCCGGAACCCCGT
>CAYNTR010000127.1:0-4307 GCA_964400255.1 uncultured Halobacteria archaeon | reverse complement strand
TCAACGGGGGCGGACTTGGAAGTTTGTGTAACAACGGCGCCCCTTCAAGATTGTATTTCTCCATCTTTCGGAAATAAGGGGGACGTTCATGGTACTCTCGAACCTTGTATTCGATAAAAGCATCTTTATTTGTTAACTGCAGCACGGGATTATGAAGTCGCTCGATACCGAGCGTGCTCTCATCCCGTTCACTGATATTCCCACCACATACAGATCCCGCACCATGAGCGGGACAGAGGATAACACCGTCACTCAGCGGCAGGATTTTGGTAAAGATGCTGTCATAAAGAGCGCCTGCCAATCTCGGAGCTTCATCAGGCCCATACAAGTCTATTCTCCCCACCTCGCAAACAAAGAGTGCATCGCCCGTGAAGACCATAACGGGATCCCCGCTCGACGATAGGTCTGCTAGAACATAAGACATGCTCTCATCGGTATGACCCGGCGTGTGGAGTGCAGTAAGCTTCAGCTCTCCAATGCGAAACGCCTCACCATCACGGAGCGTCGAGCCATAACCCCACTTCAAGCCCGGTCCGTGGAAGATCTCCGCCCCGGTAAGGTTGGATAGCTCGTTGGATCCAATAACATAATCTTCATTGCAGTGCGTCTCAAAGATGTACCTGATGGTAACTTCTTCGCGTTGGGCCAGGTCAACGTAAACATCACAATCTCTCCGAGGGTCAATTACCGCTGCAACATCCTCAGAACCGATAAAATAGGAATTATGAGCTAATTCCCGGGATGTAATTCTGTTAAAGATCATGGGCGATCTTTCTTTTCTACGGAACTTGTCAGTTCCATTTTTAACCTCCCTGTGAAACTATTACGCTCAAGAAATATAAAAGTACGGGAAGTGCGTGATCCTGAGAAAATGCTCAGTTCACATCCATATTATACGATAATCCATTCCCGTGAGATTTTCTGTGATTCATCCAATCAATTCGCCGCTTAAATTTAAGTACGGGATAAGAACCAACGAGGGCTAGGGAGGGGGTTATCGGGCCTCTGAAAATGACCTTCTTCGCTGATAATAGACGAATTCGTCTGGAAATGGATATTGGGATTGGGATCGCTCTATCTTTTCTTTACTCCCCACCTTCCTTTCCGCTAAAAATTTCTTGATACCCTCGGGACTCAAATAGTAATAGTATTCCACAAGCTCGGGGGTCTCCTCTCGTACGTACGTGACAATCGTTTTGTCTATGAGCTCATAGAGTATCTTTCGCACCTCTTTTGGAGTCACACCAGACGCTCTGGCGAGATCCAGATCTCTGACCCCTCTATCCAAACTGAGGTTGGAGATTATGTTAACCCCGTTCTCGCCCCAAAAGTTTTTGACCAGAGTGATGAGCCCGGCTCGCTCCTTTTCTCCGATAAAATCAATCCCTTCTTCGATTTTAAAGGTTCCAACACTTTCTTTTAATTCTTTAAGCTTTTCATTCACCTTTTTAGGCAGATAAGATCGATAATGTGGCCGGTCGTTCCGTTTATGTATCCTGATGTCCCCGACTCCTAAATCGGTGAGGATGCTCGATACATCCCCGAGAAAGCCCTTTGAGCGCGAAATTAGCTCATACGTTCGTTTTGGCTGATCCAACCCAAAGAGCATCTCAAGTACCAGGATTTTTGAGAGCGTCTTTTCATGATGGGGGAGGGTTTCCCATCGCTCCTTCATTCGTGCGGGAATTCTGAAAGAAGTTTTACTATACTTGGGGATTTGATAATAGTGCTCAATTATCTCTCTAATGCTCAGGGGTACGCGATTACTCTCGAAGGAGCCAAAGGTGTGGTGTAATCGTTTAAATATCGCTTTTTTACGTTTTACCGGATGTATTAATCCGTCATCTGCACTCTTCAACAATAGTTGAAGCGCAACAACATCAAAATCAGACGAGAGCTCAATGGGAATCTTATAGCGCCCTTTGTAATAGGGACGAACTTTAACGCCTGGCGGAAGTGAGTAGCTCGCTATTGCCTCGCGCTCCTCGACATTCATGTCAATAAGGTCAGCCATCGCTATGAGAGCCCACTGAGGGACATTTATATGCCCCTTATCCCATTCTTTTACCGCTCGTGCAAGGGCAAATTGATTGTGATACCAGCTGCCGTATGACGGGGATTGAGCGTGTATGCCTTCTTGATCACGAACGTGCTCATATAGTGGCCAGAGATATACCGCCATTTCCAAATCCTTTAGAGAGAGCGCATTCTTCCTTCGTACTCCTTTCTCTCGCAAATCGATAACTTTAGCGAGATCAGAAACTCGAAGGCGATCAAAATACCCGTTTTTAAGTTCCCATCGCTCGCCTTTCTTCTTGACAAGCTTCTGATCCTTTAACCAGATGAGCGCATGGTAAATAGAAAACGGTGAGATCTCAGGATTTCGTTTTATTATCTCACCAGCTCTCAATGGACTCTCCGTGATCGTTTCCATTATTTTTCCACGTACAAAGCCAAAGAGCAATTGGTACCGTGATTTTTCAAACTCGCCTTCAGCGGATCGCCAGAATTCTTCCGGAAAGACGTCTACATCAACCCCACTCACGCATCTGTGAAAGGCCGAAAATATTTCCCGTCGGATCCGTTCATCGAGTTCGAATCGAATGAACGGCGGGAAATCCCCGATATGAATCGCTTCCGCGGTCATATTAAAATTTTTTACAGTATTTTTTATATTTACTTTTAAAACTATAAAAAATTTTTTGCCGCTAAAATAGAAAAATTTATATAAGACGGCCCTTTTTATCTGTGTATGCCTGCGAACGATCCACGATCTGATATTCTTGATCTTTTAAAACGTCATGAGTTTTCGGTTGATGAGTTAAGCCCGAAATTGGGCATTTCTCCGACGGCAATACGGCAGCATTTATCCATTCTGGAACGAGACGGACTTGTGAAGCGGTCTTCGGTAAAGGAGAAAATGGGAAGACCAAAGGTCTTTTATTCGCTCACTGAAAAGGCAGAAAAATTGTTTCCCAAAGCCTATTCCGAGTTGATCAAATGGATTCTCAAGGATATGATCGAACGTGAAGGGACGGAAAGTGTAAGAGCGATGATGGGTCGTTTGGGGGCAAATCAAGCAGCGTATTACAAGGATCGAATGCGAGGGGATGGCGATGTAGAGTCCACAGTGGACGTGTTGAATGAACTTGGTGCTTTTGCAGAGGCGGTGAGTGAAGATAAGCGCAGACTTATACGCGTTTGCAATTGCCCCTTTTATGAGGTTGCCATAGAGTTTGGTGAGATCATGTGTGAGTTTGGCCTGAAATTTATCGGTGGGTTACTCAATTCGAGCGTTGCGCTTGAGAGATCTATTATCAATGGAGATAGGTGCTGCTCGTATGCGCTTGGTGAATATTAGCTCTCCTTCGCTTCGTGGAGGACGGGATAATGATAATTGACGCACGGGTGAGGCCGCCTTATAAGAGTTTTCAAGAGGTGCTGGCATCGGCACCCGGAGCCCGGCCACCGGTCAAACGCAGTCCGCTTATCAGTGGCTACGAACGTCCCCCATCGATGACTCAGAAATCGCTCGATTTCTTTTTAGAGGAGATGGATGATGCGGGTGTTGATAAGGGCGTTCTGGTGGGCAGGCAAGCGGGACATCGGATTGTCTCCAATGACGACATAGCCGAACTGCGTGACAGGTACCCGGACAGATTTCCGGTGGCACTCGCGGGCATCAACGGGAGCGACGTTGCAGCAGCATTAGAAGAGATTGAACGCACGATTCAAGGTATGAAGTTCAAGGGAATTGCAGTAGATCCCGGCTGGTGGGTTCCGCCGCTTTATGTTGACGATACGCATATCTATCCAATTTATCAGAAATGTGCAGAGCTCGGCAGGGTGCTGTATCTCACCTGCAGCCTGATGCAGGGCCCTGATATTTCGTATGCGGAACCGTTCCGCATTCAACGTGTCGCGAACGACTTCCCGACACTGAAGATCGTCGTGGTGCATGGTGCATTTCCCTTTACGCACGAGATGCTCGGTGTCATGATTGCGAACGCGCGGTTAGGGAATTTATGGGTATTGCCCGACTTCTTCCAGTTCATTCCGGGATTTCCGGGTGCTCAGGACTGGGTCGATGCAGCAAACCACTATTTAGGCGACCGGATGCTCTATGCTTCTTCGTATCCGGTGCGACCGTTGAAGCAAAGTTTAGAGGAGTTCAAGCGATTTTCGTACAAACCAGGAGTACTGGAGAATCTCTTGGCAAAGAATGCGGCGGAGTTGTTTGGGATAAAGATTTAATCAGTACTTCCGAACGCCCCATCTTCCGAAAGAAATTTATAAGGACTACATCC
>CAYNTR010000126.1:0-4407 GCA_964400255.1 uncultured Halobacteria archaeon | reverse complement strand
AAAAAGCCAGAAATGAAATAGTAATAGGCAAGAACTGCAATAATACCCGCTACAAGCAGCACGATGTACAGCTTTTTCATATGTTGGAAATAACCACTGAACTATTAAAAATTTCGGATTTTTTATGCTACGCAAAATTAATAGAGAAATCCACGAGCCCTCTTGCCGCTGCTGTTAGCGGTTTTCACGCGTTATTGTTCATCGTGTATTATATGCACTGAGGATTAAGAATACTATTGGCGTCAAGACTGAGCACTGGTGTAAGGGAGGTTTAAAACACGAGGGAACATGAGCAAAAAGAACGAACGAAAGATACTGCAAGTTGCGCTCGATGTGCTCGAGTTAGAACGAGCGATACTGATAGGAAAAGAGTGTTTGGAGGGCGGTGCTGATTGGTTAGAGGCTGGCACGCCATTGATCAAGAGTGAAGGAATGCATGCGATACGGGCGTTGCGAGAGGTGTTCCCTGAAGTGAAGATTGTTGCGGATATGAAAATAATGGATACCGGTGCGATTGAAGTGGAAATGGCGGCAAAGTCAGGCGCTTCGATCATCTCTATCCTTGCGGCTGCGGATAACACAACCATAGAGGATGCGCTGAGATCTGCACGGAAATACGGTGTTGAGATTATGGTGGACATACTGAATGCAGATGACCCGGTAACGAGAGCAAAAGAATTGGAGAAGTTGGGTGTGGATTATGTGTGCGTGCATGTAGGAATAGACCAGCAGATGAAGGGAATGGATACCTTAAGCCTCTTAAAAAAAGTTTCTGCCACGATATCAACCCCATTAGCGGTTGGTGGCGGCATAGACGCAGAAATAGCCGCAGAAGCGGTGGATTTGGGTGCTGATATTATAATCGTGGGCGGCAACATAATAAGGACTGCAAAGGTGAAAGAATCGACGAGAAGGATACGTGAAAGCATAGATTCAGGAATAAAAGGCAGAAAAGAGGGGAAGGTACAGAAGAGGACGTTAGATGAAGAGATTTTCGAGTTGTTTATGCAGGTCTCCACACCCAATATCTCGGATGCCATGCACCGTAAAGGGGTAATGCACGGAATCAAACCGCTCTTTGAGAATATCAAGCTCGTGGGAAAAGCCGTTACCGTGCAAACGTTTGAAGGTGACTGGGCGAAGCCGGTTGAGGCGACGGATGTCGCAGAGGCCGGGGATGTAATCGTCGTTTATGCAGGTTCAAAGGACGTAGCGCCGTGGGGTGAACTCGCCTCATGGAGTTGTAAGCAGAAAGGTATTGCAGGTTTTGTGATCGATGGTGCCGTCCGCGATGTAGACGAAATAAGACGAATACGATTCCCGGTTTTCGCTACATGTATAGTACCAAATGCGGGCGAGCCGAAGGGGTTTGGCGAGATCAACACAGAGATAACGTGCGGTGGTCTGGAAGTAAGGCCAGGCGATTGGATCATCGGTGATGATAACGGCGTCGTGGTGGTCCCAAAGGAGCGTGCATACGAAATTGCACGACGAGCAAAAGAGGTTTGGAAAAACGAGGAACGCGTGAGAGAAGAGATAAAGCGCGGGAAAACGCTCTCTCAGGTGATGGATTTGTATCTGTGGGAGAAGAAATAGAGGCTTCATCCCAAAACTATAGGTCATAATCTGTGCCCAGCCTTGTAGTTCCACACAGCTAGCCATCCCATTACGATGCATGGGAAATAGCGCTTATTTAAAAGTATGCAGTAAAAACGTCGATATGGGGAAGCCGAAGAGAAGAGTTTCTCCGCGTGTCGCCAACCAGGTGAATCGGGATTTCGATAGACTTGTTACTTTGTGCATAATCAGCGCAGTAAATAGAGCAAATGCCCCCTGGGAACGCAATTTGTTCGGCCGTCCATGTTGGGACCCAAGGATCGTTGCCGTCTGCTGTATCGCGAAAATAGCCCTTAGCCGGTCGTACGACGGTATAGAGGCATACCTCAAATCCCACACGTTCGTAGCACAGCAATTGCATAGCGAACGACTACCGGGGCATAGCGTTATAGCGAGAGGAATGGTGGAAATGCAAACATCGTATATTCGATTGATTTCAAGGCTTGTTATCTTTCAAATGAGGCGAAGAGGCATGGATGTCGTTGTGGATAGCTCCGGATTTAGTCTGAAGACGAGCAGTAAATGGTTCGACATCCGAATAAAGCGCAAATCCAACAAGAAAGATTATCTCAAACTCCACATCGTCATGGACGTTGAAACAGGGATAATCCTGCATTTCACGATAACGGATTGGAAAGGCTCGGATTCCAAGGAATTCAAACGTTTGATCAGTGATCTGCCACGTCTCGGTAAGGTTGCGGGGGATAAAGCGTATTCCTCCAGGGCTAACTGCCAAGCAGTGGCAGACAAAAAGGGCAAGCCATTTCTCTGCTTCAAAGCAAATGCCACGGGTAAGGTGAAGGGCTATCCGGCGTGGCAAATATCCTTCAGGGCATATACGGACAATCCAGACGAATGGATGGACGAATATCACATAAGAAGCATTGTAGAGGCTGCGTTCTCAAGCCTCAAAAGGTGTTGGGGTCCCGATATAAAGAGCATAAAAGGTTGGCTGAAATGGAGAGAACTCGCGCTGAAAGTATTGGCGTATAACGTCAAAAGGGTGCTTTATATGGAAAGGGCGAAGGATCTGGGAATCCCCCTTTGGGTGAACTGCCAGTAATCCCAACCCGGCATCCGCAGTGAACCCCCAGAACCTCCAATTAGCATATCAGCTCTTAAATATGATATAACTTAATCTCGCTGAAGATGATAGGTATGGTGTCATCTCAATTTGTACCGACTTTCGGGATGAAGCCGTGAATTCTAGAAGATTTATATAGAGAAAGAGAATCATACGTAGGGGATAAACGAAGTGGCCGGGAAGATTCGAAGCTGTGTTTCCGAAAAATCCCTGTCCCGTAACCTAACATAAACCATTGAGTTCATGTTAACCGAAGAAGAAGGAAAAAAGGGATTACAGCTCGCACGAGCTGCAATAGAGCAATATCTGAGTAAGACTACCAAGCTCAGGGCACCTGATGACTTGCCAGCGAGCTTTGAAGAAAAACGGGGTGTTTTTGTCACTTTAAATAAATTCGGAGGTCTGAGAGGTTGCATTGGCTTTCCATACCCGGTATTCAAATTGAAGGAAGCAATCATAGAGGCTGCGATATCAGCAGCAGTGGGCGATCCTCGATTTCCGCCTGTTACCAAGGATGAAATGGAGGATGTCACGATTGAACTCACGATACTCACCATGCCTGAGGTGTTGAAAGTGAAGCCGACGGAGTTGCCGAAGCATATAGAAGTAGGCAGGCATGGCCTGATTGTCAAAAGAGGGTTATACCAAGGGCTTTTGCTACCTCAGGTTGCTACGGAGTATAGCTGGTCAGCAGAGGAGTTTCTTTGCCAGACATGCTGGAAAGCGGGCTTGCCGCAAGATGCATGGATGGACAAAGGTACTGAAGTAAGCACATTTGAGGGCCAGATATTTACGGAGGAGGAAAGCAGATGATCAACATAGATAGATATACCTGTGGATATTGTGGTGCCTGTGTTTCGGTCTGTCCCACCGATGCAATCGAGTTAGTGGGAACGTGGATAAAGATAGAGGAGGAGAAATGCAATAATTGTAAAGCGTGTGTGAATATCTGTCCCGTTGGTGCACTGGAACTGGAGTTAGAGCGATAATCGCTGGGAATAACCGGATAACTACGCGGTACACAAATCAACTGTTAAAGATCATACTTTTTCTATGCTCTTATCATTAGGGAATCTAACCAAGGAGATGCTCAAATTTTCTTCACACAAACGAACGCATCCTCGTCGTCCGCATAATACTTCTTCACCACATACGCGGGTTTGAAGCCCAGCTTTTCATAGAATTTTTTTGCCCCCTTCTCGCTTTTCCTGACTTCCAACGTGACGGTGTCGAATTTATTAGTACGAAATTGGTGCTCCAGCGCGTAAATCAATTCTTCTCCTATTTTCTGCCTTCTATATCCTTTATCGACCGCAATTCCCGATATGTGGCCATGTCCGCCGCGTATAGCGCCTCCGATGAACCCAATGATCCGTTCATCATCTGTGCTCGCTGCCGTCGAAACCGCCACGAAGAAATAGTCCTCCGAAGCATGGAAAAACTCAGCGATATCTTCTGCCGTATTACTCGTTTTGATGTTCTGCTTCCATACTCGTATAATCTCTTGCAGATCCGATTCTACTGCTTTTCGTACCCTAAATTCACCCATGAGTACTGTTCAGTATACCGCTTTTTCTTTAAATAAGTACACCAATCAATCGAGTTCAAGCCCACGCGATAGGCTTTAGACCCTTCCCAGATTTTTTATTACTATAGAGGCTGTCCAACAATTATCGCATTGCCGCCGGCAGCAGAGCCATTTTAAC
>CAYNTR010000125.1:0-4560 GCA_964400255.1 uncultured Halobacteria archaeon | reverse complement strand
CACTGATTTTTTCCGGCCTTTTCATGTCCAAGATCGTCAAATGCGCCCGTTTGCCTACTGCTATTTCACCTCTGTCGGTCAAGCCCAAGAATAACGCGGGATTATAGGCACATACTCGTGCTATACGCGTGGGATGGATGCCACAATCCGCAATCAACCAGGATACGAAACCACCATACGTATCTAACTGAGGAACCCCGGCAGGCGCATCCAAGATGCCACGCGCTTTTTCCGCCTTCGTATGCGGTGCATGGTCAGTCGCCAGAAAATCTATTGCACCCTCTTTCAATGCTGCCAGCAACAGCCGCCTATTTTCTTCCGTCCTCACCGGTGGATTTGTCTTTAAAAACGCTTTTTTCACCCCTACATCCTCTAGTGTAAAGAACAAATGGTGGGGTGTGACTTCACAGTGAACGTTTTTGTATCCCTTGATAAGACCGAGAGTATCGTAAACGGACACGTGCGCAATATTGATTTTGATGCCTTGTGAATCCGAAACGTGGGATAAAACGCTTTTCACCGCCGATAACTCCGCCTCATCGGGTCTCAACGCGGAATGGAGCTCTACATGACTCTTTTCTTCCTCCTTCTTCGCGGCTAATTCTTCTCTCTTCTTATCTATAATTTTCTGGGCTTCACAATGAATGATGGCGGGTTTTGAAGTCGCCTCTACCGCCTGAATTGCTCGGGGTACGGTTTCTTCATCTATGTACAATCCATCGGTATCCGCGAGATAGAGTTTGTACGCGACGACCTCTTGTTGCATGGCTGCAAGTGTATTCAGGTTCGAGTTCGTCACACCGCCACAGAAAAGAATGTCAATCAAGCCTTTCGCGTGTGTGGCTGCAAGTTCCTTCTTTCTTCTTAGTCGTTCCGCAGTTATACCGGGCGAAGGGGTATTTGGCATATCCACCACCGTCGTTATACCACCGTGCAGGGCTGCTGCGGTCCCAGACTTGAAATCCTCCTTATAGTCCCACTGGTGACTGCTATCTTCCCGTAAGTGAACATGGAGATCAATAAACCCGGGAAAAATAAGACAGCTTCGAACTTCGATTTTGCGCTCACCGTTCAAACCCTGCTTTTTGAGCTCCGTTATATATCCCCCGTCAATGCCGATCTGTGCCTCATAGATTCGTTCTGGGGTTACAACGGTACCCTCGACAACAAGATCGTGGAGCATGTCTTTTAAATAAAGACGTGCTAATAGAAAAGATAAGAGGGAGTATTATGACGATGTTTCCGAACAAAAAGGTTCAAAGTCTAGTGGGAAGGAAGATCCACGTGGAGATGAAAGGGGAGAAGTGCGTGCTCGAGGGCGTGCTCACATCGGTGGACGATTATTTAAATCTACATCTGAGTGGTGCAAACGAGATATTGAATGGGGAGAAGAAGCGATTGCTGGGCTCTGTAATACTCCGCGGGAATAATGTGGTGCTTATCAATCCCCTGAAGGAATGAATGAGAAATCGGCACAAAGGAAGACGATCGGCATTATCGGCGTGGGTAACATAGGTGCATCGATTCTTCGCGGACTTTTGGCTGCGGACGGTAGCGAGCTGATCGGGAAAATTTTGATATATGACATCAAGAAGGAGAACCTCGGCTATTTCATCGGTGAAATGGAATCACGAGGTGCGGTGTGCGAAAGTAACCGCGAGTTGGCAAAGCAATCAGATGTGATCATTTTAGCAGTTAAGCCTAACGATATGCGCGGTGTCGTGAAAGAGATTGCACCGGTTACAACTGAGCGACAAATAGTCATATCAGTGGCTGCCGGCGTGTCAACAAGGGCGATCGAAGCTAATCTGGGTGAAGGGAAGAAAGTAATCCGTGTAATGCCGAATATCGGAGCGCTCGTAGGGGAATCCGTAACGGCCATGTGCAGGGGCAGCTCTGCATTGGAAGAGGATGAAGCAGTAGCGCGCGAGATCTTAGGCGCTATCGGCGAGGTGTACAGCGTAAAAGAGACTGATATTGATGTTATCACTGGCTTAAGCGGCAGTGGCATCGCCTTCTATGCCGCGATTGTAGAAGCTATGGCAGAAGGGGGGCTTTATGAAGGGTTACCGCACGATGTATCGCTCGCAATCGCTGCAAAGACCGCTCTTGGAGCTGCGAAAATGGTTCTTGCCGGGCATTCGCCGTCTTCGATAGAACGCATGACCGCCTCTCCTGGCGGCACGACGATACGAGGACTTTATGCACTCGAGGCACGAGGTGTGAAGGCGGCGATGATGGAAGCGGTCATTGAAGCAACGAAGCGTGCACGAGAAATTTCGAAGAACCTGCAATGAAAATCGTACCATAAGCTCAGTTTAGATGAGATAGATAGAGAAAGAGATGAAAGATGATCTGATCTCTCAGGTATTGGAAATACTGAAGCAAGCAGGATTTATTGTATCAAGTAGATGTGAGGCGAGAAGTTTCGATGTAGCGGCGAGGAGAAACGAATTCACGTTATTGGCAAAGGCGATGCGCAACATAGACGGGATTAGTGAAGACGTAGCGCGGAGTATCCACCGTGCCGCATTTTGCCTGCTCGCTTCTCCGCTTGTCATCGG
Organism: uncultured Halobacteria archaeon; assembly: GCA_964400255.1. Classification (GTDB taxonomy): domain Archaea; phylum Halobacteriota; class Syntropharchaeia; order Alkanophagales; family Methanospirareceae; genus JACGMN01. The sequence continues at coordinate 1,996 of CAYNTR010000125.1, read as the reverse complement.
GGAGAGAAAAGGTGCTTCCTTCCTCGAAGACGATGTCGTGTATCACCGATACGGTATTCCCGCTCTAAACATTCATACGCTCTATGACTACTTCGTTGAGGGCGTTAATCCATACGTTTATTCCGCTACCGGGGGGTTGTACGTGAATATCGACGGTGACTCAATGAAACGAGCGCGTGAGCAGAAGGAATTATCTCTGGGGGATATTGCCGCCGAATTATGCCTTTCACGGCGGAGTGTGAGTAAATACGAGGAAGGTGGCACGAGTACGACCATCGACATCGCACTCAAGCTTGAGGAGATCCTGGATACGATGCTCATAGAGCCCTTAGAGGTCATACACCGAGAAGGTGAAGAACCATCTTCACTGGCTTTAAAGGGCGGCGTGGCAGAAGCACCCTCGATCTTAGAACAGCACATTTTACGGATGATGGAGGAGATAGGGTTTGAGATCTTTACAACGGCCTATGCTCCTTTTAACGCTGTTTCATTCCCCGAACCAGCATCAAAAGCGCAAAGCGAGTGCGCGAAAATTCTCACGGGGATAAGTAAATATACCGAGCGAATGATAAAACGGGCGAGAATACTGAGCAGCGTATCGCAGGTAACGAGAACGAAGTCTGTATTCGTCGTGAACGGGAATATCAAGCATGTGCAAATCGATAACACCGTTCTGATAGAGAAGGATGAGTTGAAACGAATACGGGACCCGGAAGAGTTCACCACGGTGATAGAGGAAAGAGCGAAGAGCTAAAAGCGGCATGCGCACTAACCCATGAAGAAAATAGCGATAGTTATGGGCTCGAAGAGCGATCAGCCGGTGGCGGATAAAGCGATAAAAGTGCTGGAAGAGCATAACATCCCCTATGAAGTACAGGTCATCTCCGCACACCGGAATCCCGACAAGCTTGATACCTATTTAAGAGAGAAGGGTGATTCTTTTGCGGTATTCATCGCTATTGCAGGGCTATCCGCGGCTCTGCCTGGGATCATCGCTTCGAAAACCGAAAAACCCGTCATCGGTGTTCCGGTAAGTGGGAAGTTATTGGGTATGGACGCAGTGCTCTCGATGGTCCAGATGCCTTCTGGTGTGCCTGTCGGTGTCGTGGGCATAGATAACGGTGAAAATGCCGCCTTGCTTGCCCTGCGGATAGTGAAAGGCAACACCACCCTATAACCAACTGCAATGAGCTTGTTCTAAGCGAAAAGCCTCGAATTATCTCGTTACAATCGTTTCCAGGTGTACACGAACCGCTGTAACGCCGTTGCATTACCGAGCACCGCAAAGATAACGAGGACCCAGCCGAGAAATGTGTAGCTCATTACTCCCGACGATGGTAGAGGATACGGATAGATCAGCGTGAGCACCGTTGCACCCAGTATGAGCACGATGCGGTCAGCTCTGCCCATCACCCCTCCATATACCCGACTCAGTCCTACTGCCTGTGCTTGTGTGCCCATATATGAGGCAAGTAAAACGCCAATAATCGCTAAAACGCCGATCTCCCAGCTTGCATATCTGCCGAAGACGATGCCCCCGATAATGAACATGTCTGCATACCGGTCAATCACATGGTCGAGAAAATCACCTTTTTTGCTCGCGTTACCGCATTCACGCGCGACAACACCATCTAAAGCGTCTAAAAGGGCGTTCAGGCATACAAAAACGCCGGCGAGTGCTAACAGGAGGGTAAAAGACGTGCTCGTGCCGGATAAGAAGAAGAAGAACCCCGCAAGTGCTGCGCATGAGACTGAAAGAAGGGACAAGAAATTGGGCGAGATACCTCGGGCAGCGAAAAACTGTGCTGTGGTTCGTACAAACGCACAATCATCGATAAAGCCGCGCAAGAGAGCATCGAGAGCCATCTTTCAAACCTTTTAGAAAAAGGTTTGATCCAAAAATAAGGATATGGCCCCTTATAAAGAAAACCTGTGCCAAAAGAAAAACTAATACTGTATCGTCGTTATCGTGGCCCTTCGGATTGATCCGTTGACT
>CAYNTR010000124.1:0-4699 GCA_964400255.1 uncultured Halobacteria archaeon | reverse complement strand
CCAGTACCTCTGGAGGAAAGGAGTGGTAACGTGAATTGCGGGACGGCCTCTTAATTCAGTAATATTTCATTTCGATTATTTTCTTTACCCAAACTTCTTCGCTAAAACCCCGTATCGCTAAATTACACTATCCCCTCATGTTTATACAGGCTTCGAATAACTGGTGAACATCTGATGCATCTAACTTTCTGCCATCGATACAAATAGAGAACTCGATAAGACTTCGAGATGGGTGGCTTTTTCTGTGCCCACCACCCCCAGGATCCCCATTTCCTGTGCCACAATCGCAGGATGCGATAAGATAAAATACCCCCTTGATCGTCACAATTGCTGCGGCTTTTAGTATGGCAAACGTATGCTCAGGCGTTAGTTCCGGAGCAACAAGAATATCGCCTTCATTCATCTTACCAGCATCTTCAAGCTAAAATGATCTTTACCGTTCCTTTAACCCACCCTGAACTTGCATGAATCCCTTTCAAAATAAACTCTTCCTGCATCGCATCTATACGTTGTTAGGGGGCGAACTATTTATAAAGACTGGTCGCTCGCTGTAGCGAGTAAAATTCGTCGGTACGCTGCATCTTCGGTGTTGATTTTTATATTCGATGAGAGGTAAAATACTGAATAGGGGGGAAAAGCCCATGGAAAAAATCAATATTGCCATTGTTGGTTATGGCAATGTCGGCAGAGGTGTTGAACAAGCAATCAAACTCAATGCTGACACTGAATTAGTGGCTGTCTTATCCCGAAGACCTGAGGAGGTAAGAAAAGAGCTCAACGAGGTTCCTGTATTTCACCTTGATGATCCGATACCTCACGATATCCATGTAGATGTCGCAATCCTTTGCGGTGGCTCAAAAGAGGATATACCGGTTCAAGGTCCGAAATTTGCGCCGAAATTCAATACGGTTGATAGCTTTGACACGCATGCAGCTATTCCCAGCTATTTCCAGACAATGAATACCCTCGCGCAAGAGCATGGACATGTCCATATAATATCAGCAGGCTGGGACCCCGGGATTTTCTCGCTCATGAGGGTGCTCGGCGATGCGTTTCTCCCGCGCGGTAAACAGTACACCTTCTGGGGCAAAGGCGTGAGCCAGGGCCATTCAGACGCAGCACGAAGGGTAAAAGGGGTCTTCGATGCGCGATCGTACACGATCCCGATAGAACAGGCGTTGCAACGGGTACGCAGCGGTGAAAATCCAGAGTTCACCAAAAGAGAAATGCACAAACGCGAAGTGTACGTTGTTGCGGAAGAAGAGGCAGATCAGGCGCAAATAAAGCAGGACATAGTTACTATGCCCCATTACTTTGACGAATATAATACCAAAGTGCTATTTATCAGCAAAGAGGAGATGGCTGCAAACCATGCTCAACTGCCTCATGGTGGGTTTGTCTTTGCCTCAGGAGTCACCGGAAAGGGGAACAAACACGTGCTCGAATACCGCTGTCAACTCGAAAGCAACCCCGAGTTTACCGCCAGCGTTTTAGTTGCGTGTGCACGTGCAGCGTACAGACTGAGCACCGAAGGGCAGAGAGGCGCATTTACACTATTGGACATTCCACCGCGCTATTTGAGCCCTCATTCTGTGGAGAGTTTAAGAAAAGATTGGGTCTAGAATGGACAAGTCCACTTTTTCTCAGCACGTAGCACAAGTCAAGATTGAGTGGGAACAGGCATTTCGAATGCTGCTGCACTACTATGAAAACGAGTCACTCAAGCATTTCAGAATTGCATACGATCCTGTTACCTGGTTTCAGTTCAAAAACCCCGCGCTCATTTATCCCGCGGAACGAGAGATGCGGTTTTCAACACCAAATGCTCAGATACCGTTTGATTATTATCCCTCACTCCTGGCAAAGTTCGGTATCATGGGGCATAACTTTGCGTACATTGCGGACATTGAGGAATATTATCCCCACCACTTTTCGCTGTTTTTGTGGGAGCAACAAGAATATATTACCCCACTGCAACGGGCTAATTTGCGTGCTGCACAGTTCATGCCTGACGCGCTTGTTGAAGTTACCCGAGAAGGGCTCAGGAGTTTCTTGAAGGCACGAGGCAAAGCAAACGAGCTGAAGTCGTATGAGGAGCCCTTGGTAACCATAGAGACGTTAGGGTTAATGGGCATGCCCCGAAGCGATGATATTCTAACGTTCTTTAAGGAATTGAAAGAAGCTCAAGAATCCGTTTTTGAGACCTTCTTAGAAACCCCGTATATCTTCTCATTCGCAGGACTGGCGACGCCGCCCGCATTGAATGAGGATAAAAAGTACGGTATTCGAAGAAGAGACGATTTAACTCGGGTAAAGATGCTCATGAGCCACTATATGAGCGCAGAACTGCCCTACGAAGGGCTGAAAACAGAATTGGAACAGTTAGGGTACACCACCACTATCGAAGAATTGAATTATAAGCCGGAGGATTCTGTTGACCTCAGATGGATAAAGCTCGATTATGCACTGGAACGAGTGAAGAAAACTGCTGCAGAGTATGAGCACAAAGCGGCTCATTCAGACTACTATTGCTACGAAGATATGGCACATGCACTGCGGAGTATCTATGAGAAAGAGCAAACGGTTTGTCAATCGTATGTTTAATTTGATAGGAGGTTATCTCCTATTTGTTTAACCATTCGTAGACCAGTATCGCGGTAATCAAATCCTCAAACGCGACGCCCGTTGATTTGAAGAAGGTTATATCTTCGTCGCTCGTCCTGCCCTGTACTTTCCCGAGCACCACGTCACCCAGCGGAATCAAATCTTTCTCCTTTACTATCCCTCGCTCCAACCCCTGGTAGACCTCCCCCGAATGAATGCACTGCAATAGGTCATCAACAACTATCTTCGCTTTTTTCAAAATTTCTGGGTCGAATTCGATCTTCGTTTTTGAATCGGCACCCACACCGTTCAGGTGCATGCCCGGCCCTACCATGTCCTGAAAAATGAAGGGTTTTGTGGCAGGCGTTACCGTTGTTAGTATATCGGTATCCATCGCGTCTTCGAGATTGGTCACCGTTATATCAACGCCAAATTCAGATTCATAGTTCGCTTTGAAGGCCCTCGCACGTTGCTCTGCGCGATCAACCACCTTTATTCGCTCAATAGAAGGTCTTACCGCGAGTATAGCTTTAACCTGGTAATATGCTTGCTTACCCGCACCTACTATACCGAGTGTTTTGCAATCCGTTTTTGACAACGCGTCGGTTGCTACACCTGTCGCAGCTCCGGTTCGATACGCCGTCATCTCCTCTGCCTGCATTAGTGCAATCAACTGCTGGGTTTCGGCATCGCGAAGCAAGTATTCGCCTAATACCGTCGGTATGCCCCGTCCCTTGTTCCCCGGTGCAACGGAAACGATCTTCACACCGCAATACTGAGGATTGTACTTCGGCAAATAGGAGGGCATGCAGCGCATATCTGATACTCCAGTATCCACGTAGACTTTGGGCGGCGTGACACTGTATCCCAAAGAGCTCTGTTCGAACCCTTTTCGTATCTCGACGATAAATTTCTTCCACCCAATCGACTCTATCGCCTCCTTGAGCTCTTTGTTTGTTATAAGGAACGCACCCAGTTCTTCTATTCGCTTCATCGTCGATAAAGTATTTGATTGGGACTTTAAAAAGCATTGGCTAAAATACTAATCCAGACAAACCCTGAAAACTCTCAAAGTAATGACAAGTGTTCTTAACTGTAATAGATTGCTAAACGAGCCGGAAGAAAGATTATTGCTCGCCTTCAACTCCTTATCATGCTATCCCCAATAAATCACCGAGCCAAATTCTATCAAATCGAAGTCCGCTATCGTGGTTTTGTCCACATCATTAGCTTTCACTAATTGAGCATCAAGAATAGCTGCCATTGCACGTGTAATTTTTTCAGTATTCCCCTGATGCCGGGAGGCGTAAATGATACCGGCCTTCATTTTCGTCACCCTTCCAAATTGTCAGATAGTGCTGCAATCGGAGACAATGAGAATTATGTATACGTCTACGCGGACAGCAGGGAATCTAATGCGGAGCTGCAGAATGATGCCGGATCGGTTTGTATTAACCTTCGCTTGACGACAGTAGTTTACTCCACCGGGTAATATGCTCGTCTTCATCAGCTCGATCTTTTTCAATGATCCTACGCGTCTCGTCGTCCCATTCGATGGTCCTGAGGAACTCATCGTAGTGATGAGTCGCTTTCGTCTCCACCCAGATACCCGTTTTGAGAATTGCCTCCGTACCCCTCAGTCGAGATATGAACCCAAATGTCGCACTGACTATCCAATTTATCCATCTCAGTTTGCTCGGTTTCCATCCATATTCATACAGTTTGACCTGAAAATCCTGGAGGTGCGTCATCTCATTACCCATCGCCGCAATTAACAGACGATTGAGTTCACTTGCCTCGCGCGTGATCTGAAACTTATAGACATTAACCGCCATCGTTTCCGCTGCATGTAACGTGAGTAATCCCCTTTTAATGCCGTCTAACCGTTCTTGGGACATCCCTTTGCCCCTCATTTGAATATCTTCGACCCGCATCTCTGGCCGTATGATTGAGACATCATACTTCGGTTTATCCGCGGTACTCTCATTTGGTGTTTTCATATGGGAACAATAAAACATTATAGTATAAAAGACTTTTGGTTAACTCAGTACTTCCGAACGCCCCATCTTCCGAAAGAAATTTATAAGGACTACAT
>CAYNTR010000123.1:0-4781 GCA_964400255.1 uncultured Halobacteria archaeon | reverse complement strand
CGATACTAAGTTGAGGGTCTGGTGTTCGGAACCCTATGGTTTCGGAAGTACTGGGGAAAGATCAAGAAGAACAAAGATGCCCCTCATCTTAGAAGACATCCTCATTCGCAAGCGTGACGATGCGCTTCCTGAGAGAGCAAGCGGCTATTATATCCGCCTCCCTTCGGTGTTCCTGTTCATGCTTGCCGATGGCGCTGAAATCAGAGGCTTGCTATCGCAGGGTGAAGAAGAGCGAGAAATAACGCTCATTCTTCAAAAGGATTGGTGTGATGACTTTCTGCACATCGCCGCTGCTGATTGGAACGACGCGTTTACCGAGGGCAGAGCAGATTTCAAACTGACGGAAGCGATCCAGAATGGAAAAATAACACGAATTTACGAGAAACGGGATGTGATCACCTCCCCTGCGCAGTCCTGCAGGATCTCGTCTAAACGGTGAGTTTTTTGACCACGTCAACCAGATATTTGACCATGCAGGCGTGTTCAACCGAGCTGAGAACCACAAACGCTTCATCGACTGTTGCGCCGCGAGCAAACGATCCGTGACCCTGAACAACAATCCCCTTATGGTCACGCAGCGCATGAGCGGCGTTTTGTGCTAATTCATCAGAGCCAACACCACCGCGCACCACCGGTATTTCATGCAGCACATAAATGCTTTCCGAATCCTCAGGCACGATCAGTTCTCCCGGCTTATAAAGCATTGACATCGCCACCGCATAGTTTGAATGCCCGTGGAGGATAGCAAGAGCAGATGTCTCTGCATAAATCGCGCGATGGACATTTACCTCTGTTGACGCGATCACATCGAGTTCATCGGGCGATTCGGGATCCACAGGAACGGTAACAATCTGCCCTTCAAGCTCATCGAGCATACTTCCCGTTGTGCTGATGAGCATCTGGTCACCAACGCGCTTGCTCACATTACCAAAATGCGAGTGCGCAAGCCCTGCCGCAACGATCTTCTTCCCATATTTTATCAGTTCTTCCATTTCTTCGTGAATAGTATACCGGGAGTATCGAAAAAGGTTTTCATAATTTCTGTCACTACTACCGAGTTCAGCCGGATTGATTGATCAACGCAGTTTCTTGAGCTCCTGTCCATAAAGCTCCTTGCACTGGTGGAAAGCGTCACGAGCGTGCGCTTCCAAGTTTGATTCGTAGCCGTCCATGGTTTCTTTGACCATTTCCTCGCTCAACACGGTTAACAGTGCGAGAGAACGAGCTGCCTCACAACGGACATCAGAATAGTCGTCGGTAAACGCGTTGATCAGCGGTTCAATAGCTCTGAGATCTTTCATATGTCCAAGCGCCCATGCCGCCTGCTCGCGAACACCCCGGTGGTCATCAGTTAGTGCGTGAATTAACGGTTCGACCGCTCTGAGATCTCCGATGTACCCGAGGGCCCATGCCGCTTTCCGCCGAACATCCCAGTGGGCATCGGTTAACGCACGAATGAGTGGTTCGACGGCAGGTTCTCCAACATTCCCGAGCGCCCACGCCGCTCTCCGCCGAACATCCCAGTGGGCATCGGTTAACGCACGAATGAGCGGTTCGAGCGCAGCTTCTCCTCTTTTGCTCAGTGTATCAACTACTTTTGCTCGTACAGCCGGGTCTTTCTCGTACTTCAACACCTCGAACAGGCTCTCAACTTCCTCTTCTCCTTTCACGTTCTTACCTCTCTCATTTTTGGGTGTCGATTCCAACTCGTTGGGGAAATGACGGACAGATCTTTGGCTTGCCTTTTTTCAACTCGTCGTTCAAGCATTCAATAATTTCCGTTTCTATATCTTTATTTCGCTTGGTGACAACTGAAAAGACGTTGTTTTGGAACGCCATGTCGAAGGTCTCCGCGCCCATCTTTATGGTGAATTCAACCGTCTTTCCCCCCTCCATATCCGCCCCTATATCTTGTAAAATATCAGTTGAGAGTGAAAGGAGTTTGCCGGGCTGAGAGCTATAGGTGGTTTTGCCCGTACTGATCTTTTCAATTAAAAATGGTGCACATCCTTCAGTTCTTATTGCCTTTCGGTTTGTCCAGAAAAAGCACCAGAGCAATTTTTGCTTGAAATCTCGGGGATCATCAATTTTGATCGATTTCATATTCTGTGTATAATCTAAAAAACATAGGATTAGATAAATTTTAAGGGAGCAAAGTACTCCTCCCTTTAAATCCAATCAATATGCAGGGGCAGTTGGGCGATGGAAGCGATGAAAAGGAAGAGGGAACGTGGATTTTGTTGTATCGTATTTGTAGTCGCACTTGTGGCACTGTCTGGGGGATGCGTTGAGAACGAAGCGCCTCTACCGTCCTCGATACCGACACCAAAGCCGAGTCCTCTTAGGTCTACTCCTAGTTACGACTACACGATCGTCAATACCTACCCACACGACCCCGAGGCCTACACTCAAGGATTAGTCTTTGATGACGGCGTTCTGTATGAAGGAACCGGTCTTCGTGGTGCATCAACGTTGCGCAAAGTCGAATTGGAAACGGGAAAAGTCCTCAAGGAATATCAACTGCCAGAACGGTTTTTTGGAGAGGGCGTGACCCTCTGGGAAGATACGCTGATTCAACTCACCTATCAGTCGAGGATTGGCTTTGTCTACGATAAGGAGAGCTTCCTTTTACGCAAGAAGTTTACCTATCCCACTGATGGCTGGGGCATTACCCATGATGGAAAGCACCTGATCATGAGCGATGGGACCGCAACGCTGCATTATTTGGACCCTGAAACCTTCGAAGAAGTCAAACGAATCGAAGTTCATGATAACGCTACACCCGTTACGCATCTTAACGAGCTTGAGTTTATTAAAGGTACGGTATTTGCCAACGTGTGGCCGACGAACCGCATTGCGAGAATATCACCGGAAACAGGAGAGGTTGTGGGATGGGTAGATCTCGGAGGGCTCTTAAGCAAAGAGGATTATCAGCAACCGGTTGACATACTCAACGGTATCGCGTATGATGACACGAATGACCGACTCTTCGTTACCGGGAAGTACTGGCCGAAGCTGTTTGAGATCGAATTAGAGGAGGTGTCGCCAAATGCGTGAGATGTCCAACTGAAAATGTGAAAAAATCCCTTTATTGTTATCTGAAAAAAGAATTAACTTCTTATAAGTGTGCCTAACAACATAAACAAAAGATGAAAATTTTAGCTACCAGGCCCGGCGAGATACGTGAAATAAAACAAACGAAAAATACTACGCCCGATCTTTAAATCAGACGAGGTAAAATGGTTTAGAAAGGGATGAATTGGAAAAATGTACGGATATAAAGAGGAATTAGCTTCTTTGGAAGAACGAATTGATTCACACGAAAGGTATGCTAAATATGAAATAAATGATTGGATTTTAGAAATGATAAATTTAAAAGGAGGAGAAAAGGTCTTAGACATTGGATGTGGAATTGGAAAACAAGCCATTGAATATGCAAAGGTGGTGGGTTTAAGGGGTGTTGTTGTTGGGATCGACATCTCCGAGGACATATTAAGGGCGGCGGAAGAAAGGGCCAAGGAGGAAAAAGTAGAAATTCAGTTCTTTAAATACAACGCAAATAATATTCCTTTCGATTTTGCCAATGATGATTATTTTGATCTTGTTTCTTGTTGCTTCGCCATTTACTATTTAGAAGACGTACAAAAATTCTTATTGGAGGTGAAGAAAAAACTCAGGAGCGGTGGGAGAATCATTGTTGTAGGGCCAACGGTGGAAAATGCTAAAGAAATGTTAAATTTTCACTCTAAAATATTTGATGAAGACCTACCTCAGATTTATGAAAAAAGAATGAAGTACGAGGTTATACCTCTAATAAGAAAATATTTTTCGAATATAAAAGTAACAATTTTTAATAATGTTTTAGTCTTTCCAACAAATGAGGCATTTCTAAGCTATTATACGTCAACATTGTTGTTCAGAAAAAGTTCTAAAAGCAAAAACAATAAAATTTACCTTAAAAAAATGCAAGACGAAGTTGATCTGATTATAGCCCAAAATAGAAAGTTTGAACTACACAAACAAGTTTTTGGAATTTTAGGCTACAAATGAGGAAATACCATGTGGATAGAAAATCTAAAATCGGGAGTGACATTTCTAGCATCTATCCTTTCAAACAAACTAGGGCTAATAACCGCAATCATTTTATTAGGGTCGCTTTTGATAACATATTTACAGCTTCGATCCACTCAAAGAAATTCTAAAGCCCAATATGGGATAAATATCATGCAAGAACTCCGTACTAAAGAATGGAGAGATCGATTACATAAATTTTATCATTCGGACTATAACACTCTTAAGGGTACCGAACTAGAATCCGAAGCTGAATATACATTAGACCGGTTAGAATGGGTTGGGATTATGTTAAAGAAAAAAGTTTTCCCATTAGATTTGGTCATGATGTTAATAGGCGGCTTACCGGTTCGAGTATGGTACAAACTGTCCAGGCTTGTTGATGACAAACGAGAGGAAAGGGGGCATTATGCAAGATATGCCGAATTTTTCGCAAAAATATCCCTAAAATATCAGATTGAACGTTATCCAATGGAAGAGTGGACAAGATTAGGTGAATTAGAAATTTTTAGCGATCTTATCTCAAAAGATAAACTCATTAGTATTCCGGTCTTACGGTGGATAAATTTTAAAAGATGGTTTCGTGCTCAATGGAAAAATTTAAATCACAGACATGTCTTTTCTTTGGGTGCTGACACAACACCTAGTAAAAATTTTTTCGAGATTGCACTTATAAATAATGAAGTTGAAAAAATATCAGAAATATTTAG
>CAYNTR010000122.1:0-4840 GCA_964400255.1 uncultured Halobacteria archaeon | reverse complement strand
TCGATACTAAGTTGAGGGTCTGGTGTTCGGAACCCTATGGTTTCGGAAGTACTGACCGCGAACTCCATTTGTAGACGTTTCTCTTACAGTTTCATCCTTCCTATATAAACATAACTAATCGTTTGCTCAGCCTTATCGGTACTTTGATACGCGAAGATCATTCGCTTCTTCACACCATGCGCCAATCGTATCGCCCGTGCTAATGTTGGCATTGAAAACACATGCTCTCGGGAGAGCACATGAATCAAATCCAGCGAGTGTTTCTGGTCGAGTGCCTTATACACTCGGAAATGCGAGCCAAATTTAAACCCGGTCTTTAATATCAACCCTTTATTCCTTAAATCCTCATAAACGGCGTATTTACGCATAAAATCGCGTTCTATAGTGGCTGCATGCTCGACTAACTGGTCAAAATGCAGGTCAAGCAGTCCTTTCTCTGTCAAATATGCCGCTTCAACCATCGAGAGGAGTAGCTTCTTCTCTTTCGTTATATCCCCATAAAAATTGTTTTGGTGAAGCTCCTGCGCCACCGCCTCATCCCAAACCATTACCTTATCCCCTAACCAAAATGCTTTAACCGTTCCTTTCCGAGCTTTCACTCCTTCGCCTTCCTTCTCATTTCGCGGTTCAATCACATCAAACGTCGCTTCCTTCACCTTATAGTAGGTGATATCGCTTTCATCATCGACAACGGCAATAATAGGCTCTTTTCTCATGTTATGCGCTAAGACAAGAAGAGCTTCCAGATCCTGCACGGATATAAAGTCTTTTTCTGAGAAAATACGAATGAAGTACCGTGCATGCTTTGGTTCAGGCTTTGCACCGCGAGGATAAAGCCAAAAATCAACTCCACCGGGCTGTACCTGATAGCCGCGCTCCTTCAAATCCGTGTAGACAATATATCTCGCCCCAAAATTCGGGAAGCTATCCGAAACATGCGTTAAGAACTCTTCAAGCGGTAACTCCGATGATTTCTCATCCTGTTTCGTAATTACGATCTTTCCGGCGGCAAGCAAAAAAGCAGCTTCTTCAAGCGAAAGCTCTATTTTTTCGTCTCTTTCCCCTTTTGCCCCTTTACCTTTTTTTCTGCCGTACCCTCTCAGCTCAAAATCGGCAGCCCCCAACCCCGTTGCTAGAACCTTTTCGCCTGACAGTACCCCGTGCATCTCAATAGGGATAAAGGTTTTCGTCCTAAGAAAAGTTTTGTAAGGGCTACACCTCGATTCGTATTTCGTCTTGTCCTCCCATATTCGGTGGAAGTCTCCAACCAAAATGATCATAAAAAATGAATTACAGGGAAGCGCACGAATGTGAGACGATAAAATAAAAAACTTTTTAAGTCTCTCTTACCCATCTGCATAAAAACATGGATGCCGAGGAATATGAACTAGACTACTTCAAGGAGAACGACTTCATAAGAAAGAGCTGCGAGAAGTGTGGCTCGCACTTTTGGACTCGTCTTAGTGGTAGAACGACGTGTGGTGATGCGCCCTGTGATAGTTACTCGTTTATTGGCTCACCCCTTTTCAATGAGCGGAGTCCTGAAGAAATAAGGGAGCTATTTCTCTCGTTCTTTGAGCATCGTTCGCACACGAGGCTAAGACGCTATCCTGTGGTGGCACGATGGCGAGCTGACCTTTACCTTACCATTGCATCCATTGCTGATTTTCAACCATTTGTGACATCAGGTAAAGTACCCCCACCGGCAAATCCCCTCGTTATTTCGCAACCCTGTATTAGGCTTGAAGATCTCGAATCGATTGGTAAGAGTGGACGTCACTTAACCGCGTTCGAGATGATGGGGCATCATGCCTTTAATAAGCGGGGCGGAGAGGAGATATACTGGAAGAATGAGACGGTGAAGTATTGTGATGAATTCCTACAGCAACTTGGGGTTGATATGGAGAGCGTGACGTATAAGGAAGCTCCATGGGTGGGTGGGGGCAATGCTGGCCCTTGTCTCGAAGTCATCACCGGGGGGCTCGAGCTTGCGACACTCGTTTTCATGGATCTTGAACTTTCCGCCCGGGGCGATATAACGATAGAAGGGCAGCCGTATCGGAAAATGGACACCTACATCGTGGATACAGGATACGGCCTGGAACGATTCGTATGGGCTTCGAAAGGTACCCCAACGGTCTATGATGCGATGTTTCCGTCCGTCATAAAAGAATTGGTAATTGCCGCGGGGATTGAACACCCGTTAGATAACTATCCCGAGATCATTATTCCGCATGCACGATGGTCGGGATCTCAGAGCAATGCTGAGATAGCTAAGAGGTTGAATATTTCACGTGAATCCCTCAATAACATATTGGAACCGATAGAAGCAATCTATGCGATTGCGGACCATACAAAATGCCTGGCTTTCATGCTTGCAGATGGTATTGTACCCTCAAATGCGAAAGAGGGCTATCTGGCACGGTTGATCTTGAGACGGACCTTCAGGATGTTAAAATCCCTGGGAATCGAAACGCCGTTAGAGGATATCGTGCTCTTGCAGATAAAAACGCTCAAAAGCGCGTTTCCTGACTTGGAAACGGCAGGGGATAGAATTGTTGAAATCGTCTCGCTTGAGAAGAGTAGATACGATGAGACTCTTTTGAAGGGTGAGCGAATCATAAAACAGCTCGCAACGAAATGGAAAGATGAGGGTGAGCACACCGTGCCACTCGATCAACTGATTAATTTATATGATACACACGGGCTCCCTCCTGAATTTGTGAAAGACGTGGTTTCGAAGTTACCTGATTCCAAAGTTGGGGGAGCAGTGAACATTGATGTACCGGATAATTTTTATACCTTGGTGGCACGTATGCACAGCCAGGAGCGACGGGAAGAGAGTGAACCGTTTGTAGATCAAATGAAAGAGCGAATAAAAACCATTCCCGCAACGATAAAGTTGTATTACGAAGAGCCTTTGGCCGTAGAGTTCGAAGCCACGGTTCTGGATGTCGTTGATGATTGTGTTATTTTAGACAAGACGCTCTTTTTCCCTGAGGGCGGCGGACAACCGGCTGATACCGGCTTCCTGCATATCCTGCGAGAAGACGAGAGCAGTACAACACGAATAAACGTAGTGGATGTGCAGGACGTTGAAGGTGTTATTCTCCATAAAATTGGGGACGGAACGATCAGTAAAGGAGCAGTGGTATCCGGTCACATAGATTCCAAGCGTCGAATCGCGCACAAAAAGCACCATACCGCAACGCATATCGTCATCTGTGCGGCTAGGAGCGTATTGGGAGAGCACATCTGGCAGGCGGGAGCGCAGAAAGGGGAAAAGAGAGCGCGCATTGACATCACCCATTTCAAACGAATCTCCGACGCGGAAAGAAAAGAAATTGAAATGCTGGCAAACAAGATCGTCATGGATGACAAGGAGATACAAACCAGATTCTTGGATCGGGATGAAGCGGAGCGGAAGTATGGTTCACACATTTATCAGGGCGGCGTTCCTATCGGTAAGAAAATCAGGATCGTGCGAATTGGTGATGATGAGGATGTGCAGGCATGCGCAGGCACGCATCTCCAAAAAACGGGCGAGGTCGGTCCAATAAAAATACTGCGCACTGAACGGATACAAGATGGTATCGAACGTATCGAGTATGCGGCCGGAGAAGCTGCAATCGAGGCGATACAGGCGCAGGAGGAGTTAATAGAACGATCGGCTGCTATAGTAAAAGTACCGCCAGAGAAGCTTCCTTCCGTGGTTGAACGGTTCTTTGAAGAGTGGAAACAGTTGAGAAAGGAGATCGATAGATTACGGGGTGAGATCGCAGAGCTCGAACTCGAACGATTGAAGGCTCAAGCGCAGGACTTTGAAGGTGTCAAAGTTATTGGCGAGGTATTGTCCGATGCCACTTTAAAGGAGTTAAGGAACATTTCATCTAAGCTTGTAAAAGAGGGATACCCTACGATGCTCGTTAGTGGTTCATATGGTGATGTCATTTCTGCTGTTCCGGCTAATTTGAGTAGTAGTATAAATGCTTCTGTGTGGTTAAAGCCTGTTACGGAAAAGTATGGAGGGGGAGGGAGTGGAAATGCGATGCTCGCGCAGGGTGGTGTAAAGATAGAATTGGTAGAACAAGCTCGTGCCGAGGGATTGAGAGTTATAGAAGAAATGTTAAAGAAGAAGAAAAAATAGAAACTGACTTTATTACTGCAGAATATACGATAAAAGAGAGGTGTGCTGTGTATCTTATAATCGTGGGCTTAGGTGGAATCGGAAAAAATCTGGTTGCTATCGCCACAAAGGAAAAGAATGACGTGGTGGTAATCGATGAGGATGAGAAACGATGCAAGGAGATTGCCACGCAATACGATGTCTTAACCATTGTTGGAGACGCAACGCAGAAATCAACGTTAGAGGAGGCAAATGCACAAAGAGCAAATGCGCTCATCGCTACCACGTCTGACGACGCAGATAATTTGATGATGGCACTCACGGCAAAAGAGTTGGGCACGAAAAATACCGTTGCCATCGTGAATCAGGAGGAGCATGTTGAGATGTTCAAAAAAGCGAATGTCTCGATGCTTGAAAATCCTGATATGACCGTTGCACGGCACCTCTATCTCGCGGCAAAACGACCCCGGATAAAAGATTTTATCACGATTGGTAGAGGAAAAGCGGAGATATTTGAGGTTATTGTCGAAGAGGATTCAGGAGCCGTGGGGAAAGAGTTATCGCAACTGAATATGAAAGGTGGGACAGTAGTTGCCATTGAGCGGAATAGCGATATCATTCTGCCAAAGGGTGATACGGTCGTCCAAGCCGGTGATCATATAACGATATTTGCGAGGTCAAAGGAAGTCGAGGGGATAAGTTCCCTTTTCACCA
>CAYNTR010000121.1:0-4865 GCA_964400255.1 uncultured Halobacteria archaeon | reverse complement strand
AGTATAAGGCAGTGCAAGCTAGACGAATTAGTGGCTAAGAAATGGCCAGGATGTCCAAAATGCGGGACACAAATGGAATTCGTACTGTTCTTCAAGAAAGATCCGCCTCTACCATCTGAAAAATGGGAATTAGGTACTAAATTGAAGGATTGGAACTACCTGTGTGCGAGCTAAAGCGCTTTAAATTTCCCCGAAGGGGTTTTGTTCTTTACCCACAATTCAGTTACGGGCTAAGCAAAGGTGAGAAGGAACTTCTCTAAAATTCGTTATTGTGCTTAGATTCATCATGGGGCTGTTTACTATGCCTCTCTCAGGTTCTGCAGTGTTGCCAGTATCACTTCAGGGAGCGCGGGATGGATATGCATGCCTCTCGCAAGAGCCATCATGTCCTGGTCCTGTGCCATAACATTAATCACTTCCTGAATGAGTATAGGGGCGTGGGGGCCTATGATATGAAAGCCAAGTATCTTTCTGCTCTTTCGATCAACGATTGCTTTTGCAAAACTCGTCTCTTCCATCATGGCTTCGCCCTTTGCTACTTCAGAATAAGAGGCCTTTCCAACCAGGACATCGTACTCTTTTTTGGCCTGTGCCTCAGTCAGCCCAACCGATGCGATTTGATGATGTGAGAAAACTGCATGGGGTATCGCGCGATAATCCATTTTGACCTGTTCTTCATGCATGCTGTTGTGCCAAGCCACTAATGCCTCTTGATTAGCGACGTGTCTGAACATGTGCTTCCCAATCGCATCACCAAGAGCCCATATATTCTCTTTACTCGTTTTGAGATATTCATCAACTTTTATGAAGCCTCGTTCGTCAGTTTTCACGCCGGTATTCTCCACCTTTAACAGATCAGCATTCGACTTTCGTCCTGTGGCGATTATAATGCTCTGTGCTGCGAATTCCTTCTCTTCACCGGTTCTTCGGTCTTTTCCACTAACCGTATAACCATTGCCATCTTTCGTGACTTCAGATACTTCGGTATTCGTGTAAATCTTCATCCGTGCTGCCAGTTCGGTTTGTAACAATTCTGATACCTCAGGTTCCTCATTGGGCAGTAATCGGTCACGTCTCTGGATGATGGTCACGACAGAACCCATAGCGGCAAAAAAATGGCCGTATTCTGCCGCGATGTAGCCGCCTCCGACTATAATAATGCTGGCCGGTAGCGTTTTGAGGTTCAGAACATTTTCATTCGTTAGATACTCAATTGTGTCAATGCCTTTAATGGGTGGGATTGACGGTCTCGCGCCAGAAACGATATAAATTCTCTGCCCTTTGATTGGTTGTCCGTTGACCTCCATGGTATAGTCATCGGTAAAATGCCCTTCGTGTTCGTAAAAATCTAAATTTGTTGTACGCTTGATTCCTTCTCTCATATGATCCTGGCCTTCCTGTACCGTTCTCCTCATGCGCTCCATGATCGCATTAAAGTCGATGTTCGTAATTTCTGCCTCGATACCCAACTTTCTGGCTTCCT
This sequence comes from uncultured Halobacteria archaeon, assembly GCA_964400255.1. Lineage (GTDB taxonomy): Archaea > Halobacteriota > Syntropharchaeia > Alkanophagales > Methanospirareceae > JACGMN01. The sequence goes on along the minus strand of CAYNTR010000121.1, from coordinate 3,382 downwards.
GTATCTCTGCTATTCGGTCTGCGGGATAGATCAGCATCTTCGAGGGGATACATCCCACATTCAGACACGTCCCACCCAACGGTCCTTTATCCACCAGAGCAACTTTGAGACCCTGTATCAACGCTCTTTGAACGATGATCATCCCCGCACCAGATCCTATGACGATAACATCATACTCCCTCATATGATCCCCTCTTTTCACCCTCTCTATTGCGTTCTAAATTGCTCTAACAGGTCAGCTATAGCTTCTCGCGGTGGAAAGCCAAGCTCAGTTAACGCGCCGCTGAATATCTGCTCCCTGAAATAATCACCGAAACGCTTACGCGGTTTATCGTCACGGAAAACTATGCCAATTGGAATCTTATCGCCCCATTCGACTGCTTTTTTCAACGCTTCTTCTTTACTGCGGGGATTATACTCCGGGGGCAATTTATAGATTCTCTCCTTATACCAGCTGACCGGATGTGTTCCCCACGTAATGCAGGGCTGGATGACATCGACATACGAGAACCCTTGAAAACGGAGTGCTTCGACGAATAGATCAGTGAGATGTTTGATATCACCAGCGAAGCCTCTGGCAACAAACTGGCAGTCCTGTAGCAGTGCAATTGCCAGCGGCTGCAACGGCTCGATCTGTACACCCTCAAACTGAAGTCTCGTCCTATCTTCGAGTTCCGTAGTGGGAGAGGCCTGCCCTTTCGTGAGCCCGTAAATCTGATTGTTATGAACGATAAGTGTAATATTTGGGTTCCTGCGGAACGTATGTAAGAAATGGTTTCCCCCCTCGCCATAGCAATCACCATCTCCCGTCACGACAATAGTGGTTAATTCCGGATTCACGACGTTTATGGCCGTGGCAACGGGAAGAGATCGTCCATGAAGTCCGTTGAAGAAATTGCATCGCAAATAGTGCGGCAGTTTCGCAGCCTGACCTATGCCCGAGACCAAACATATCTCTTCAGGTTTTTTATTCAACGTCACCAACGCGCTTTTCAGCGCCTTGAGAATGCCGAAATTCGGGCATCCCGGGCACCACTGGTTTTCCGCATCACTCCGGTACTCTTCTACGCTAACCATGTTCAAACTTCCCCATGATATACTCATGATCTAATGGCAACCCATCATACCGTGTAATCGTACCCTGAAAGCGCAAACCATACTCGCTTTGAAGCAATCGTCCGAATTGCACGGTTGCATTACTTTCAATCATATAGTAATTCTTCTCAGATGGGAATTCATAGCCTGGAAGAGGCCAGAGTTCGGTGAAATGGATGACTCCTACTTTCGCCCCCTTCTTTCTGAGCTTTTCCGCTGCTTCCATAACGGCATTCCGCGAGGATCCCCAGCTCACCAGCACGTCCTCAGCTCCAACAACCTCGATTTCCTCCGGTGGTTGAATCTCCTTTCTCAGCAGTTCGAATTTTTTGAGCCGCTTTTCGACCATTCTGGTCCGCAGGTCGAGATCTTCGGTGATATGTCCGTATTCATCATGCTCATCACTATCACAACAGACGAGATGCCCGCTTTGCCCTGGGTAAAGCCGGGGTGACGTCCCGGTCTCTGTCAATTCATACCTTCTGTAATTCTGTATATCGGCGGGATTCGCGATATACGATGTGTTTATCAGCTTATTGAGCTCAAAATCATCTACCGTGAAATTCGAGTCAGCTAAAAACTGATCGCTCAGCACTATCGCGACGGACTGATATTTATCCGCCAAGTCGAAAGCACGGCCGATCTTGTGAAAGGCATCTTTTGGGTCAGAGGGTGCGAACACGAGTTTAGGAAACTCGCCGTGACCCGCATGTATTGCAAAGAGGAGGTCGCCCTGTTCCGTCCTCGTTGGAAGACCGGTTGCAGGGGCAGGTCGTTGACCAAGAACGATTACAATCGGCGTTTCAGTCATCCCGGCAAGGCTGATCCCTTCTATCATCAACGCAAATCCACCCCCCGAGGTCGCGGTCATCGCACGTACTCCCGCATAACTTGCTCCGATTGCCATATTCACCGCTGCTATCTCGTCCTCCGCCTGTTCAGTGAATACCTTCAGCCGGTCTTTGTGCTTGGAAAGATACGTTATGATCCCTGTCGAAGGAGTCATGGGATAGGCCGCGATGAAGCGGCATCCCGCAGCTGCAGCACCCAATGCCAACGCCTCATTTCCTGCAATGAGAAACTGTTTCCGCTCCCTTCTCGGGAACTTCCACGGACATATTCCTTCACAGCTCTTTGTGGCTATCGTATATCCCTCTTGCGCCGCTGCAAGATTTGTACTCACGATCTCCTCACCTTTTGCAGAAAACTCATCGGCTATCACCTCTTCGAGTGAGTCCAGCTCGATCCCGAGCACTGCGGCCAAGGCACCAACCGCCACGGTATTAGCGAAGAGCTTGTTTTCGAGCTTTTCTTGGGCTATGCTCACAAAAGGCACGGTAATTACCCTTTCACCTGTCTCCTGCTCGTCAACCAGGATTCCGTCTTCCTTAAGCAAGGGACGGTATTTCGCTTTGGATTTTTTGTCCAGCGCCAAGAGTATATCCGCCTTGACAAGAGGCGCATTTACTCCAATATCGCTCACACGGATCCGATAGCTATTTGATCCACCCCGAATTCTCGATTCATACTCCTGCCAGGAGAAGACGTAGTATCCTGCTTCAGAAGCCGTTTTCGCGATTATATACCCGATGGTCTGAATCCCCTGGCCAGCCGCACCAGAAACAACAATGTTTAGGTCAATCATAAGTGCCACCTCTAGTTTCGAACGATTTCTGAGTGATTGCGTTCACAGATCTTTGAACTGTCACTCACGTTCGGAATCCTATCTCTTCGCTTCGTTACTGCCCAATACATCAGAGCACCCCCACTACTGCAAAGCCTGAAAGCATGGTAACGAGCATCAAAACTAACGTAATACGGCCCGACCAGCGATGAAAGGTACGATATGGTTTCACGTTTACTCGCGACTGTAAACTGGGCATAGCCGAGCACAGGGGTCAAGATAATGAACGTAATGGTAAGCGCGCCCACATAGGTATGCGGCACTGCGAAATGCTGACCTGTGGATACGGAGACCCTATAGATTACCATTGAAAGTCCAGCTATGGCGAAGATCGCTCCCACCATCTCTATCGGTCTATGAGCCTTGAGCCACCATTCTCTTGTTTTTAGGTACCGTGCGATAAGCATTCTCGTGGTCATTAGTATAAAGCCGAGTGTCATGAAAACTGCATGACAGGGCCAGAGCGCTGAGAATGCCATTTTATACACGCTTCCCATTTGATTCTCTTCTCTACATTGTTTTCATACTGTATTTATAGTTTTCTATGGTACCAGTACTTCCGAACGCCCCATCTTCCGAAAGAAATTTATAAGGACTACATCC
>CAYNTR010000120.1:0-5134 GCA_964400255.1 uncultured Halobacteria archaeon | reverse complement strand
TCCCATAATTCAATAGGGGGCCTTTAAGTTTAAATGGTTTTGTTGAAAACTATAAATGTACGATTATAGCTCTTCATATAAAGGGTTTTCTCTTCCTATAGATAGAATGTCGCCAGTATTCCCCTACGATAACACCTATACCAGAGCGATTAACAACGCCGGGTTTGTACGAACTCCGGTGTACTTTTTATTACGACTGCGCGTCACGTCATGCCTGGTCGACACGGTAACGCATTTCTAACCTGTGTAGCGGTTCCAAGATAAGATGAAAACGAAAAATCGAAAAGTTTATATGCTGGCTCTTCAGAACATAACGATATACATGGAGGTATTATAAAATGATTGCACAAGAGCAAAAGCCCATGGAAGAGATTCTAGGATTCCTTGAGGGGAAAAAGAACATTATAATACTTGGTTGCGGAGGCTGCGCTACGTTCTATCATACTGGTGACAAAAAAGCGGTAAACGATATGACAGCAAAACTTGAGAAAGAGAGGAAAGAGGTCACCAAAATTTGCATGCCGTTTGGTATGCAAGCCTGTGACACGGAAAAGAGCGGGATGTTTATGGAAAAAAGCAAAAAGGCCCTTGAGAATTGCGATGCTGTCTTAGTGATGAGCTGCGGCGATGGCGTACAGGTAGTAACCGACTTTACGGATGAAGAGATGGGTATTGTAAAGCCGGTCTATCCAGCAAATAATGCACTGGGCCTTGTCGGTGGGGGTCCAACTAAGTTTAAAGAAACCTGTCTATCCTGTGGCATGTGTGAATTAGGTAAAACCGCTGGTATCTGTCCGTTGACTTCGTGTGGCAAGGGATTGATGAATGGTCCTTGCGGTGGTGTCCGCGTTGATAATAAATGTGAAATAGACCCCGAGAAGGACTGTGCCTGGGTTAGGATTTATGAACGAATGGAGAAACTTGGTGAACTCGACAAATTCATAGAGATGAGAGCGCCACACGAATGGAGTAAATGCTTAAGGCCACGGCTGTTTGAGATAGAAGAGCCCCTTAGTATGCTGGATATGATGGGCGCTATGATGAACTTTAATACGATCAGTGGATACATGTCCCTGATGTTCGCTAAAAAACCCGAGGAGGAAGAGGGAAAGGAGTGAGATGAAAATGCCAGAAGAAATTTATAGCCAGTTGATGAAAGCGTTGTCAGAGGGTAAATATGTCTTTACCGGTGAGTTAGAGCCAGAAAAAGCAGGAAATGTCAATGAGCCAATTGAAGCGGCACGCGAGCTCGTCGGGTTAGTAACCGCCTGTAACGTGACTGACAATCCACAGAGTTTCGCGTACGTCAACAGCCTTGCAGCGTCGTATAAAATCGAAGCCGAGACCGGTATGGAGTGCGTCTACCAACTCAGATGCTCAGACAGGAATCGAATGGCACTTTTATCTGACGTGCTTGGTGCGGGTACCTTGGGGATAAAAAATATCTTGGCATTGGCAGGTGACCATGTCTCATTGGGTGACACACCGGACGCAAAGCCGGTATTCGATTTGGACTCAACCACGCTGATATACATGATACGGAAAATAGTGGACGAGGGGAAAGACCTTGGCGGTCATGACATACACAATCCACCGAAACTGCATGTAGGCGGGGCGGCGGCACCTGGAGCAGCACATTTGAAGGCTGAGGTTGCCAAGGTGAAGCGGAAGATTAAGGTTGGTGTAGAGTACCTACAAACACAGGTCGTTTACTTCCCGGAAATTCTGGATAAGTTCTTTAAAGAATTGGGGCCGGTCGATGTCCCGATTTTGGTTGGCATTTTCCCGGCAAAGAGTTTCGGGGCCGCTGATTTCTTCGATAAGTACGTGGCAGGTGTGGATGTCCCACCAGATTATCTGGCAAACCTGAAAAAGACAAAGGAGATACAGGACAAGGAGAAGAGGAAAGAGGAAGTAGACAGGATCAACGTGGAGTTCTTCACCGATTTCCTGGAGTACCTCAAAGGAACACCGGCTGCCGGATGTCACATGATGGCTGTGGGGTATCCGCGAATAATTGCACCACTCAAGAAAGTGATGGAGTAAAAACGTAGGGGGCATTTTTCCCCTACATTTCCTTTTATTTTTGATTGATCTTATTGCGGGGTTTATATCTTTACTTTGGGGATTCTATCGACGGTAACAGGATCACAGCCCTAACAAATCTTGTATCGCCTTTTTAACCGCTTCTTCCGAGGTGTAGCTCTGTTTCCAGCCCCATTTAATTAGTTTTGAAGCATCGAGCAGCATGAGGGGGACGTCACCTATCCACCCCCGTTTACCACCCGTGAATTTGAATTGAGGTGACACATGCATCGCTTCGCAGACGAGCTCAGCGATTCTCTTGACACTCGTCATGTCCGTAGTACCGATATTGAAAATGTGGACTCGGTTCTCCGTATCTGCTCGTAAACCCGTGAGCATGGCGTCAATACAATCATCCACATAAATATACGATTTCGTTTGGGTGCCATCGCCCAAGATTTCCAGCTCCCTCGGATTGCTTCGTAACTTAGCTATAAAGTCATAGATCACCCCATGTGAAGACCGCCTTCCGATAACGTTCGCAAACCGGTATATCCATGCTTGCATGTCAAACGTATGGCAGTACGAGGCGATTAACGCTTCACCAGCAAGTTTTGACGCGCCGTATAGCGAGATGGGTATGGTGGGGTACTCCTCAGGTGTTGGGAGTTGCTGAGCCTCGCCATAGACCGTGGATGTCGACGTGAAGAGCATTCTGCGCACGTCGTTCAGCCTCATCGCTTCTAATACGTTATAGGTAGCGATGACATTCTGCTCTAAATGGATGCGTGTATTTTCCGCACCTAGTCTCACTTCAGGATTTGCAGCAAGATGCCACACCTCCTCGGCACCGTCAAAGAACTCAGTGATATCGTCATGCACGATATCTAGTTTGTGAAACTGGAACTGTGCTTTATCGAGATGCGGTGCAAGGAATTTCACATTACCCGAACTCAAGTTATCTAAGACGACGATCTCATGGTTCTCTTCGATTAATCGATCGACCACATGCGATCCTATGAATCCCGCGCCACCGGTTACTACAATCCTCATCTTTTGTTTATTTCCCCCTTGGATACGATCCAAGAATTCTCAACATGACAACATGCCGTTTAACGGCCGCTAATACCTCCTTAATCCCGGCATCTTCAACGTGCCCTTCACAATCTATGTGGAACATGTAATCACCCAATGCACGCTTGGACGGTCGGGACTCTATCTTCGTGAGGTTGATGCCCCGCTGCGCGAATTCGCCCAGGACGTCGTATAAAGCTCCGGGGCGGTCCTTTAAATAGAGTAAGAGCGACGTCTTGTCCTGTCCCGTAGGTGCAGTGGCAACATCAGAAGAAGAAAGCACGATAAATCTCGTAACGCTCTCTTTGTCTTGCACGTTCTCTGCCAGTATCGAGAGCCCGTATTTCGCCGCTGCGTCCTCAGACGCTAAAGCGCCTAGCGCATCCATTTCCTGTGCCAGTTTCGCGGCTCGTGCCGTGCTTTCCACTGCTTTTATCTTCACGCCCGTTGCTCGCAAGTGCTCCCGTATGAACTGCTTACACTGGGCAAGTGCATGGGGATGTGAGACGACCGTCCGTATGTTCTCAAACGAACCTTTGGCCAGTAAGCACAATTTTATCGGCACCAACACCTCTCCGACAATCTGCATTTCCCGTTCGCTATTCTCAGTTGCGAGCACATCCAAGGTCTCTCCTACTGAGCCCTCCAGGGAATTCTCTATCGGGACAATGCCGTACTCCACCTCTTGATTCATTACGCTATCGGCCACATCAAAAATGGTTTCGTAATAGTTGATCTCGGCATTCTCGCTCTTCTCTTTTTCGCGCAGGTTCAGCCACCGCAGTGCAGCGGTTTCGGTAAACGTCCCTTCGGGACCCAGTATGCCGATTTTCATCTCCCTGACACAACTAGTTTCCTCTTCATTGTTTATAAGCCTCGCCTATATACGAGAAGAGAACTGCCTTCAATGCGGGAGTAGTTAACGTTTTCTCAAATCAGAGGCCGTCCAGAATCGACCACTCTGTATGAGGTAGAGAGATCATAAAACCGGGAATTTATATAATGGAGGGCTGTTTTATGATATAGCGTGGCGATGCCCTGGTAGCATAGTTGGCCAATGCGCCACCTTGGTAAGGTGGAGACCGCGGGTCCAAATCCCGCTCAGGGCTCTTTTGTTTTTCATTTAAAGGTTTATTAGAGCTTTTTGTGGTCGATTGGTGTTTATTATCAATGTTAACCGTAACGTAATTTGAAACAGGGGCTCTAATTGATTCGATACTTGATTGAAGCTCAGTTAATATAACTGGCTATGCTTAAATCTCTCGCTTTCGCTTCGTGCTTTAAAATCGCGTGTAAATCCTTTGGGACTATAATATGGGTGTAGCCTTCTCTGGCCAAGGTATCCCTGCAAGAAGCCACGGGTATAAAACGAGTGCCGCTCCCTCACTTCTTTTCCAATTTTAGCACCAGCCCGCATCCTTGATAACGGCGATCACCAAAATGTACCGGTATGTCCATCCAAAATGCACAATCAGATCTTAAACATGGCACGTGCCACGTCACGCCACTGCTATCGCCTGGATTGCTAACGGCCAATTTAACGGCACTTAATAATGGGCATATAACGTCCATCACCGTTCACCTCCCCATACGAATCTATCATATACCCCCTTTCAAATCCGGCTCTGCTCATTGGCAAATCTTTTCTCCCCGCCTATCCACAATCCTCCCTACTCACCTAAGGCAATATTCCTTGCTTGAATATAAAACTATCGAAATTTTTTGAGCAATAACAAAAAGTGGAATACCTATAAAATCCCCCTCACACCACTTCCTCCGTATCCGCGTCTATTATTTAGCGTTAGCGTCGTGGTTTTTCCTATTCTCAGTTTTTAAGTGTGATCAGATCTCTCAGTTTCGAATAATCTCGCAAAAAGCCAACTATAGCCACCGATCAAGACGATGAGAAAAACGAGGAGATAGATCAAAAACGCAAGTCTGGTGACAAATTGGAAGATGTTCACCTGTGTTAACATCTCAATGAACAGTACTTCCGAACGCCCCATCTTCCGAAAGAAATTTATAAGGACTACAT
>CAYNTR010000119.1:0-5380 GCA_964400255.1 uncultured Halobacteria archaeon | reverse complement strand
CTATATTAATAGATTATATTTCTAAAAAATAAAGAGTCTATTTTTTGAAATTATTGAGCAAACGTAATTCGCAAATTTTTATAACTACTATGTCTCATCCTGGAGGTTACACGGAATTTGTCAAAATGGCAATCGGCTTCCTCGTGTATTTCCGGATTACTTCAGCGACTTCACCGAGGTTTGCACCTAAGGTGGACTCGCCCATACCTGAAAAGGTAATCACAGCGGTAATCTCGTCAATGAAATAGGCAATCGCTTTAAGCTCTCGTTCAATCTCCTCCGTTGGTACGTATACTTTCCGCTCCACCGTTTTATTTACCGTTCTCCCAAGCTGGCAATAGATGCAGTCAAATGAGCAGGTTTTTTCGGGAGTGCTTACAATATCCACCCCTAAAGACATACCCAGTTGCCACGAAGCGACCGGACCATACACGAATCGCATTTATAACTCAATCACCATCCCCGCACTGCACCGTACTACTTTATCCTGATACAGGTCCACGATCTCCTGCTTCCGTCTTGTGAAATGACACGGGACGATCAGTTCCAAGCCGCGTAACACCTCCAGCTTATCGAACCCATGAAAACCGCCGACCACACCGTAAAGCTTACCGAAAACCTTCGCAGCCTCTAAAATGGCTTCCAAGCCCGGATGCGCGCAGCCCGTTACCACAACCACGCCCTTTCCGCCTTTCGTTTCCAAAACCAATGACTGCTCCTTTACCGGTATGCCAACTTCACCGGTTGTATAAACGCCCGGGACGATCTCCTTGGGTTCTGAGACTTCAACGATTCTCGTGGCTTTCTTCGCTATAGCTTTCTTTAACTTGAGCGGGAACGTACTGGGGAGACAGACGGCAGCGCCTGGATGTAATACTGCTCGAAGACCGCCAATATGGTCCCAATGCTTGTGTGAGAGTGCAATGACCGTGATGTCCTCTTTTTGTATCCCCAACTGCTGCAGGTTGTGAAGCAAAATCTCGCCTGATGCGCCGGTATCAAACAGGATCTTCCAGTCTCCCGATTCGATTAAACATGAAAACCCCCAGTCGCTTATGAATCCTTCGTTCGCTTCATTATCATAAACGATGCTCAGTCTCACGTTCCTACCTCTTTATATCTGCTTTTCCATAATTAAATTGTGTGCTTCATTTTTGGCGCGAGAGCGAAAGACAGATGATAAAAGAGATGGAAATGGGTGTACGGGAAAAGGTAAAGGTAGTGATAACGATGAATAAGATCGCGTTAGCCAAGCTCCTTATTCCGTTCGCCCTCGCGGGCGCTACCGTCGCATTTCTCTGGCTAGTCATCCCCCAGGATTTTGGCAAATATCTGTCTGTGTTTATTGTGTATTCATTCTTGCCGTTCTTGGGTACACTCTCTGTCGTTCCCACCGGGTTAGGACTTGGCATTCCTCCCGTACCGCTCATCGCATTTATCATGGTCACTGATGGGATACTCGCACTCTTCTTGGTTTGGAATTTCGATTATGCGAAGAAAATACCAGGCTTGGGCAAGCTCGTCGAACGCGTGGGTGAGAGTGGAGAGAAAGCGCTCCAGAAATATAAGTGGGCCAAGCGATTCGGGTTCATCGGCGTAATCCTTCTCGTCATCTTTCCGCTTCAATGGACGGGAGCTGGTGTCGGCTCTATCATAGGACGACTCATCGGCATGCCATCGTTGATGACCTGGCTTGCCGTGATTATTGGCACCTTTATCCGATCAACGCTTGCAACATTGATTTATTTAGGTGCGATATCGATCTTTTAGATCCCCGTGCACCTAAAGACTTTATAAAACAACGCTTTATCTTTAAGCGAGGGATTGCGTGCGAACCCAGTTCCCGCAAAGACCATTACCAAAGAGCTGTAAAACGAAAAGTGCGAGGGAGCCAGGATGGCAGAGTGGACAAATGCGGTGGCCTCGAGAGCCACTGTCCCGTACGGGACGCTCAGGTTCAAATCCTGATCCTGGCGCTTTCCTTTACCAGACAGAAAGAGCTAAAATCATCAACGCTTCTTTTTATAACACGGTTTGCAGTACCGTCCATATGATGAGCGTTGCACAGCGTGCGAGTTCATTTGACGCACCCATGACGTCGCCGCTTATCGCTCCAAATTTCTGCTTCGCAATATTCGTAACAAACAATGCAACGACCACGCCCGTGAAAACTACGACGAACCGAAATGAAGCGGTAAAAAGTAACGCGATAAGTAGGGCTAATATAAAAGAACCGAGGTATTTCCATGGCGAGAAAGACTGTATAAAGAGCTTTCCCAGTCCTTCAGAACTCTCGAATCCCCTGCCCAGGACAAGACACGTATTCATACTGAGCTTCGCAGATACTTCTGCGATTATGAATACTGCGGCAAAATCGTAAAATGAGTCGAAGGTAACGTTAAAAGTGGCTCCTGTGACGTTTAACGCGGATCCAATCGTTTTGATAGCAAATAAACTCGCAAGAAGCACGAAAATTGCTGCGAATAAGCCCGCTATTCCTGTGTTATTATCCTTCATCGCTCGTTTCTTCTCCTCCTTGCTTCCCGGAGCCATTACGCCGTCAAAGAAATCCGCTAAACCATCCAAGTGCAGCAGACCCGTAACAAGGTAGAGCGCGAGTAAGGTGAGCAAAGCGGCAATTTCAGGCGCTGAAACGAACCATCCGAACAAGAAAAAAGCTACTACGGCGACAATCAAGCCAATCACTAACCCAACAACCGGAAAAAGGTAAATCCGAGCAATAACTGCTTCTATTTCCACCTCCTTTCCCACGGGTATCTGCGTTAAGAAACTGATGAGGTCACGCATTATTCTCGTTATCCTTTTCTTCCAACTGGCATAATATATAACGGATTCTCTTGCTCGCTTATATTCATGACTCCTCTAACTTCGCTGTCGTAAAATGCACCGATAGTTACCGTTCCGAGTTCTAAAGCGCCAGCCTGCAAGTACACGTTTTCTGCCGCGTGTCCTGCTTCCATGTGCACATATCTGATCCCTCGTTCGCCATATTTTACGGTCGTTCGCGCATACACCGCCGTGAACACGATGTCAATCGCAGCATCTCCTATGAATGTCTGTCCAAGAGCCGCATCCGCAAGCGCAGCTCTTGCATCACCATCTTTAACCTTCTCCAGCTCGTGATCCCCCGATCTATACCGGTACACGCCTTTGTCAACACCCTCTACGTCTCCCACAACTACGTAGACCTCAAGCGGATAGAGCGCACCCGCGGAAGGTGCTGTTCTCCCTCCCCACTCAGTAGTAATTCCTTGTGCAGCCCAGAGGAGCTGTGATACCTCCTCAAGGGTTAATGCACTATCTGAATACGTTCTTATTGACCTTCGTTGTGATAACGCCTCTTCCACCGAAGTTTCACTCTCATATCGCGGTTCTGGGAGTTTTATCGTTTCTCCTATTCCTATTTGCTGCATAGCGTTCGTCATGCTGGGCTCCGCGGCAGGTTCAGATTCCGGTTCATGCTGAATATAAAAAGAGAACGTGAGTGCAATCGCCAAGACGACGACAATTACTGCAACAGTCCCTATTAGGAGTGTTTTAGTTGACATGAGCGTTTATTTTTATTGTTGTTTCACGTGCGTTAATAAATTTTGCACGCTTGGGCTCTCGGCACAATCTTCTCTCGCACAGTATTTGCGGGACGTTTTCTCTTCTTCTCCTAAAGGAGGCCTTTGTAATTCTGCGCTAGAAGGTAGGGGGAAGAAGGGGGCGTTGAACTGGAGATTAAACGCCCAGGTCGGGAGTTAAGTGAAAGGATCAAAGCCCTGTCACTTTTCATGCAGCGGTCAGCTTCTCAATAAAGCTGCACACCGCTTTTAGGATAGTAGGATTACTAGTCAGAACACCAGCCTCATAGTTAGAATCGAAGCCTCCGAGAGTGAGGTTAGCGGAGGTTATAAGTGCCTCTCGACGATCAATGACGCAAAGTTTAGCATGCACCCGAGGGACGTAAGTAACCACACCACCAACACTCCGGATATCCTTAACCACACTCCAATCACTATACCCCTTATCAAAATCCTCCTTAATACCATTCATAAAAACTCTGAGTTTCCCACCGTTCTTGCAGAACTTAGAGACGCGGCCACTAATGCGTTGCCATGCGTACATCTTAATCCATGGAGAGACGATCAGGATCTCAGACTGAGCCTTAATAATCATCTGATGCAAAGATGACTCAATGCTATCCATACCCCCGGTTTGAAAAGTAGCAACAAAAACAGTATCCGGCTGTCTCTTTGTAATGTGCTCATCAACGTAATGCTGTAACCACTCATTCTCAACACTCAAAACGCGAATAGCTTTCCGGTCCAATCCTTTAGTCTTGTAGTCAATCACAATGTAAGCGATGAGACCGACGAGAAGCACAAGAACTATAACCCATTCAAACATAGGATACCTCACCACTCCCCATGCACACATCGGCACGCTGAGCACTTAAACCTTACTCTTTCTGCCACACCTTCCGAAACTCATCGATCACCTCAGGCATTAGGGCTTTAAGGCTTTCGGAAAGCGCCCAGATCGGGAGTTAAGTGAAAGGATCAAAGCCCTGTCACTTTTCATGCAGCGGTCAGCTTCTCAATAAAGCTGCACACCGCTTTTAGGATAGTAGGATTACTAGTCAGAACACCAGCCTCATAGTTAGAATCGAAGCCTCCGAGAGTGAGGTTAGCGGAGGTTATAAGTGCCTCTCGACGATCAATGACGCAAAGTTTAGCATGCACCCGAGGGACGTAAGTAACCACACCACCAACACTCCGGATATCCTTAACCACACTCCAATCACTATACCCCTTATCAAAATCCTCCTTAATACCATTCATAAAAACTCTGAGTTTCCCACCGTTCTTGCAGAACTTAGAGACGCGGCCACTAATGCGTTGCCATGCGTACATCTTAATCCATGGAGAGACGATCAGGATCTCAGACTGAGCCTTAATAATCATCTGATGCAAAGATGACTCAATGCTATCCATACCCCCGGTTTGAAAAGTAGCAACAAAAACAGTATCCGGCTGTCTCTTTGTAATGTGCTCATCAACGTAATGCTGTAACCACTCATTCTCAACACTCAAAACGCGAATAGCTTTCCGGTCCAATCCTTTAGTCTTGTAGTCAATCACAATGTAAGCGATGAGACCGACGAGAAGCACAAGAACTATAACCCATTCAAACATAGGATACCTCACCACTCCCCATGCACACATCGGCACGCTGAGCACTTAAACCTTACTCTTTCTGCCACACCTTCCGAAACTCATCGATCACCTCAGGCATTAGGGCTTTAAGGCTTTCGGAAAGCGCCCAGGTCGGGATTTGAACCCGAGTCCGAGCCTCGACAGGGCTCAATGATAGG
>CAYNTR010000118.1:0-5512 GCA_964400255.1 uncultured Halobacteria archaeon | reverse complement strand
GGAATGGTACTCTAAAGCAAGCTCTTCGGGCTCATTTGCCGCCGCTAAATGCTTTTTTTCCGCCGTTTCCGCCTTCTCTTTCATCGAACGCCTGCCCGTAGAATATAGCGTAAAGATCTTATAAAGTTTTTGCACTGTAAAATCTTTCTTAAAAGAGAAGGACGTGCTGAAAAAGAGATTGGCCACCCCGATAAGGGAAGAGGAAATAAAGGGTTTGCAGGTGGGCGATATCGTGTATCTCAGTGGTGACGTTTATACCGCGCGAGACAGAGCGCATCAGCGCATCATCGACTATGAACGCGCCAATGCAGAAACGGAAATTCCGATCGAAAAGGGAGCGATACTCTATCACTGTGGGCCGCTCATGAAGAAGAGCAACGGTGAATGGGAGATCATAGCCGCTGGTCCTACCACGAGCTCGAGAATGGAAGCGACAACGCCCGAGATAATAGAAAAGCTGCGGATTCGTGGGATTATCGGGAAAGGGGGGATGGGGAGTTCCGCGCGAGCTGCTATGCAACACTATGGCTGTGTGTATTTCGCGATGACGGGTGGCGCCGCAGTTTTAGCCGCTGATCGCATTAAATCGGTGAAAGCCGTATATTGGACAGACCTCGGTATGCCTGAGGCCGTCTGGCATCTCCAGGTCGACGATTTCGGCCCCCTGGTGGTCAGCATCGATGCACATGGCACGAGTTTATACGAGACAATAACTGCAAAAGCTGAGAAAAACGTTCGTGCGCGGCACCTCATAGATGAGTGATACGGTTAATCCACAGCATTGATTCTGACATACTCGTAGGATAAATCGCAGCCCCACGCAGTCGCTTCTGCTCCTTCTCCCATGCCAAGATCCACTGCAATGAATAGTTCCTTACCTTTCATTATCTCACGAGCCACCCCGGATAAATCCATAAATTCTCCGTTCTTCACTGCTAAAAACTCCTTATCGCTTTTTAAGCGTATTGATATTCCTCCAGAGTCAACAGCACCTGCGGTACTGATACTCCCAATAGCCGCTATAATTCGACCGCACGTAAGGTCAGGACGTCCACCAAAAATAGCACTTTTCACCAAGGGTGATCTAACTATTGACCGAGCAATCTCCCTTGCATCCGAAACGGAAGAAACGCCTCGTACGTGTACTTCAATAAACTTCGTTGCACCTTCACCATCATGCGCTATCATTTTCGCAAGTTCCTGGCAAACAACCGTTAAGCCCTTCTTAAAATCATCCTCACCTATTCGTCCTCCCTGCCCCGTAGCCACCAGTAATACGCTGTCGTTCGTGCTCATATCGCCGTCCACGACGGTCATATTAAACGAATTATCAACCGCATCTTTCAAACTCCTGCTCAGGACATCGCTCTCCACAGAAGCGTCGGTATAAATAAAGGCGAGCATGGTTGCAGTAGTCATGTGCGGTGCGATCATCCCCGAGCCTTTCGCTATTCCTCCTATTACCACCCGCTCATCATTGCCGGTATCGATGCGTATCGCAGTCTCCTTGTGAAAGGTATCGGTGGTCATAATCGCCTTCGCAGCTGCCGTGCTTCCCTCTGCTCCAGTGGTCAACTCCGGTACAACTTCTCCGAGCTGACGTTCGATCAACCCCATATCCAAGTGAAGGCCAATCGGACCCGTAGACAGCACTGCCACCTCCTCTTTGGCAACGCCCACAGATGAAGCGGCAAGTTCTGCCATTTTTTCTGCATTCCTCACCCCTTTATCGCCAGTAAAGCTATTTGCACAGCCGCTATTTACAATGATCGCGCTTATCATGCCCTTTTCAAGCTGTTTTTTCGTAAATCTTACGGGCGCAGCTCTAAATTTATTTGCGGTGAACATACCTGCCGCCTTGCCTTTCCCCTCTATCAAAGCTAACCCTTTATTCCTCTCTTTTAGTCCGTATGCCCTAACACCCTTTGCGGCACAAATTCCGCCGTTTATTACTTCAATCTTCATTTTTTACCAACCTCTGTTAAGATTGAGGAGAGATTCTTGACGCTACCGATCTTATACGCCTCTTCACCACCTATCTCTCTAACCATTTCGACAAATACTAAAGGCGTTTAAAGCAGCGTTCCTACCTCTTTAGCGCTCACCGCATGACTCACCACCCTAGTATTTTCATCCACCACCGTCTATTGCAGTTATGTATGGCACCCCAGCCATTAGTCTTTTTATATAAAAGGCAGAGACATTTATAATCCTCCCAGATACAAGAACGCACGAGATCTCTTTTGAATAGCGCGCAGAACTAAAACTATTCGAGTGATCACGCTGTAGTGGGTTGCGCAGACTTATAGAGTAAATAAAAATTTATTTAAATCATTGCATGATTTATCCATTAATACACTAAAGCGAACGTAACGGGCTCGTGGTCTAGTTGGTTATGACACCGCCTTCACGAGGCGGAGGTCATGCGTTCGAATCGCATCGGGCCCATTCCCTACAGCGGATGAATCCATCATGAAGCATATAGTTTTATAAATAGCTTGCCATATATATTTTTGTGATGAAAAATGGCTGCGGGGGAGCCTAAAATATTTGGCAAGTTTGACCTGCATGAGGTTCCTAAGCTACGAGAGTGGGAACTCTACTTTGGAATAGGAGATAGGGATGGCGCTGATGCCTGGAAGTCGAATTACCCTTCGATACAGAAGTGGCTGCGCCATCTGAGAAGGTATACGAAGAGCACGAGTACGAGGAGCGTGTACTTGCGAATACTTCACCGGTTCTGTCAATATACCGGATACGGACCTGATGAGCTGGTAAAACTCCCGCCGGAAAAGGTGGAAGAACTCATTATGGATTTTGTTGATGAACTTGGCGAAACGAAGTATAGTCGAGCGTACCTTAACAGTATCATCAGGAGACTCCAGTCCTTCTTCAGGGTGAACGGTTACGAGACTTTAAAGGTGCGAACGTATTTCGTGCCCGCCCGATACCGGAAGAAGAAGGAGTACATCCCGACTAAGGACGAGCTGTATCGAATTGCCGATGGTGCCGGTAGTGCACGCAATAGAGCATTACTCCTTTCACTCTTTAGTTCGGGATTGCGAGTCAGCACACTCTGCGCACTGAACTACGAGGACGTGCGGGAAGATGTAGAGAACGGAAAAGAATGCATTAAAATCCCGGTATATCCGGAGATGAAAGAACGCGTGCCTGATGCCTGCAAGGGTAACATCCCTTATTACACCTTTATCTGTGCAGAAGCAGCTCAAGTATTGACGGCATTCCTCAGGGAACGAAAAGAAAAGTTCGTGAACATAGCACCGGATGAGCCCCTGTTTTGCTCTGACTGGACGCTCTGGAAGAAAGCGGAGCGCGTGTTGCATAGACCAGCACCACAAACGGTGAATAAGATAATCAAAACTGCGGCACGACGCGCAGGAATAGACCAATGGGAACATATCTCCGCGCACTGTTTGAGAAAAGCGTTTGAATCGGTGCTGAGAGAACCGACAGTCGATGGAGGTCGCATGGATCCGAGCACGCAGCAGTTTCTATTTGGCCATATCCTTCCGGGCTCTCAGGACGCTTACTACGATAAGGAGAAGGTGGAATATCATCGTGCCGAATACGCGAAGTTGAACTTCGCGAGGAGCCCGATGGAGGCGAAGCTGACTGATATTCTGTTAGCCTCAGTGAGGGCCGCATCAGCAGGGATAAGCGAGGATCCTGAAAAGATTATCGGGCAGTATCTAAAGGCGAAATACGGCGAGGGCAAAGAGATATTCTGGCGATTGCTGCCGCAGGAAGAGCAAGTCACGCTCATTAAGGACGCGATGGAATGGAAGAGAGCGCAGCTCGTACCGGAGGTTAAAACACAGGAAAAAGTAATTCCAGTTGAGAAATTAGAAAGCTATCTGAGCAGGGATTGGAGTTTTGTCGCGAAAATAGATGATACCCGGTGCGTGGTAAGGAGAAGGACGATTTGAAGTAAAGAATTAAAACGCTGTCCATTTCAATCCTACTTTAGTCCGTTTTAACCCTGTTCTCATAAGTAAGGCCCGGAAGGGGTGCACTTTAAAAATTAAGTGGGCCCTATTTCAATTTTTAATATTCTTCTGCTTTTTTCGCTTCTTTCCAATCAATAGGCGTAGTACTTATTGTGGGGTATGACTTTCTCGATAATTTATTGTTAAAAATGATGAAAATAGGCTGTCCCAGGCCACTATATCGCTTTGCCTCCGCCACTCTCCGCTTCTTCCATTTTATTAAGAACGAATTTTGCAGCCTCCATTTTAGCATCCCTTTTGCTATTCCCCGTGCCTTCACCACACGGTTTTTCCGATATTTTTACAACTGCTCTAAACGTGGGGCTATGGTCTGGCCCTGCAATTTTATCTAAATCATAACTCAAATAACCTGATTTTTCAATTTGAACAATTTCTTGAAGTCTTCCGATATAATTCTTCTCGGGATTAAAATTTTCAATTTCATCTGATAGCATACCAAGTATTATCTTTTTTGCATTTCGCATACCCTTACCTAGATAAACAGCTCCAATAAGTGCCTCGAAAGCGTCGGCCACAATAGAATCTTCCAGATCTTGTCCTTTCCCTCTTTGTATGAGTTCTTCAATACCGATCTTCTTTTTCCTAACAATTTCTGCGAGTATTTCATTACTGACGATCTCCATTCTCTTCGTCATACACCCTTCAGAATCATATTTAAATTTTTTGAAAATATACTCGCTGACTACAAAGTTCAATACAAAGTTTCCAAGGAATTCAAGTTTTTCATTGTCATCGCACACTATACCCTTGTCTTTCATTTCTTTTGCGAAGGAACTGTGAGTCAAAGCCTGATCATATCTGTTAAGCTCTTCTTCTTTTACATTCACAATATTGAAGATTAGGTCACTAAGAAACTTTTGTAACTTCGCTCTTCTTTTTTCATCCATTTTGAGAAATATCACTATGTCGATATTATGCTTTGTCTATATAACAGCTTTATCCTTTATGCTCGTAATTGTTGACGATGGAGTTGAGAAGTCCTTTATAGCCGCTTTGGGTTTTCGGATTCGGCGGGATTAGTACTTAATTAGGTGCGAATCCTATTTCCATCCGTGTTTTCGCTTCAATCCTTGTTTTCTTAGACCGCTTTTGCAACACGCCCGTATTGGCGGTACGCCAATTCCTACATCATAAGGTTTCAATCCTTGTTTTCTTAGACCGCTTTTGCAACCCCTGAAAGAGTAGGCGCTGATCAGAGAGGCATGGAAGTAGTTTCAATCCTTGTTTTCTTAGACTGCTTTTGCAACGAACGGCGGATTCGAAGCCACGACCAGCCAGAAGCGTGTTTCAATCCTTGTTTTCTTAGACCGCTTTTGCAACCGAGTAAGGGGTAATAGCTTAGGGTTGGCAATAAAGAGTTTCAATCCTTGTTTTCTTAGACTGCTTTTGCAACTACGGAAAAGAGCATTCACACTAAGGGATGAAGAAAGTTTCAATCCTTGTTTTCTTAGACTGCTTTTGCAACGAAAGAAGATATCTGAGTA
>CAYNTR010000117.1:0-5749 GCA_964400255.1 uncultured Halobacteria archaeon | reverse complement strand
AGTGATTTCAGTTGTTTTTCAGCTTTTTTACGATCTTCTACTAATAAACATTTTTGAATATTATAAAGATAATAAAAAATATATTCATTTTCATAAGGGGCAGTTCTTTTGGATTTAAATTTTGTATCGAAAAATGCTCCTAAAAGATAAAAGAAAAGAAGCATCATGAGTGCTACATTTACAAGTAAATATTGGGAAGAAAAAGACCGCAATTTTAAAATAAAAATAAGAAATACAAGAAAAAATAGAGAAATTATAAAAGAATAATTCCTTTTTATCTTGTTTTTTTCAAAGATCAGCAGTCTTTTTTTGATATCTTCATAGAAATATTGCAGTTTCTCTTCAGATTTAATAGAATCCGAAGTTGGGATCAAAGTCTCCATGCTCGATTACTCCTCTCATGTTTACCTAAGCACATAGTATATTTAAACCTTTCGCATTTTTTCACTCATGCGAAGTATAGACTGCAAATCAGACAAGGAAGAGATTTCTGCTTTATTTTCAAACTTGCAGGTTATATTCTTTCTAGGAAATGCGAAAAAACCGAACCTAGATATGCCCCTGAACACTTACTAAAAACCACCGCTGTGTTGAAAAGAGGAGGCTACACAAACTAATGCACCGCTTATGCATCGTCTGCAAAGGCTCGCGGTTGTTATGCGGCCGGATGAACTGCCCGTTACTTGCCGCGTTACGAAAACGAACGAAGTTTGCTGACCTTGCCAATACCACCGAATACTTCGGACCGTCGACCTCGATCTTCGTCGGCAGAATCGGGTATCCGCGCGTACGAGTCGGGCCAATGTCCGTTTTAGAACCAAAGGATGCTGAAATTGAACTAAGCCGGTTCGAAGAGCCGAGTCAATGGTTCGCGCAGGGTCTCAGCATGGACGACATTGTCGAACTGCGCAGTGCCACGTTACGTTCGAAACACGGCGAGCATATCAAATCACGTTCGAACTTTGTCTTGGACACGATCGAATTAGCGCTTGCCAAGCAGCCCGTCGACGTCGAACTCACCTTTAAGAACAAACCCGCGTTTAACCTCTCGTTCTCCGATCTCCTGCGACCGATTGGCGCCAGTGTGAACGTAGAAACGATGCACGTCGCCGAGAACCCGAAGATACCGAAGCAAGTGGATCGCATCGTCTCTGATGAGATCAAAGCCGCTGAAGCCGCGCATGGGCTCTACGACCTCGGCCTGGACGTCTACAAAGTATCCACGATCTTATCCTCAGGTGCGTTAGGGTTGCACGATGCTCAAAAGATGGTCCCCACACGTTGGAGCATTACGGCAACCGATGATATCATCTTCAAGAAACTGGCACCCGAGATCAAAGAATACCCGACGGTCGACTCGTATTACGTCTACGAATCCTCGTATATGGACAACCACTTCTTGATACTACTGATGCCCTCGCTGTTCGAATATGAGAACTTCGAGGCATGGTTCCCCGGTTCGATCTGGAGCGATGCGTTGAGTCAGCGGCCGATGATCGTCGAGGAATACGAGGGCTTTCAAGGCCGGAAACGATACGCGGAAAACGAAGGTGGCGGGTATTATGCCGCACGCTTGGGCGTCGCCGAAGCGCTCCACAAGATGCGACGGCAGGCTGGCGTCATTGTGTTTCGAGAGATTCGACCTCAATATTCCGTTCCTCTAGGCGTCTGGGTCGTCCGTGAAACGGCACGGGATGCGTTTAGACAGCGCGGTGAGAAGTTTGAGACACAAAAAGACGCGTTAAAGTATATCGATGCACGATTACGCGCTGATGAAGGACTTGAGATAGGAACAAAAGATTTCGAAGCACTCAGCAGGATATTACGACAAAAGCGACTGACTGATTTTTAGCTCAAGGTTTCGTTATGTCAAAACAAAGGGAAACGCAATAGGAAGCTCTTAAAATATACCAAAGAGTACCATCTTAATGGACATGGCAGAAGTGTACAGGCTCACGGAACTGGAGAACCCTGCAAAACTGAGAGAACTGTTCCACACAGTTCCGGGAATAGAAAAGGATTCGTTAGTTGCGGTGAAGCTCCACATGGGCGAACTGATCAATTATCGGTTTATACGGCCTGCGTTTGTGCGTGAGATCGTCACTGCAATCGAGGAAGCAGGGGGTAAGCCGTTCCTGATCGATACGACGACCTTATATCCACGGGGCCGGCACAATGCGGTCGATTATCTGGAAACGGCACGGCGGAACGGATTCGACTTTTCAACGGTTGGTGCACCCGTAATAATAGCAGATGGCGTAACTGGAGAAAGCGGCGTACTGGTAGAAACCGGGGGGGGAACTCGTGAAGAAAATAGAGATTGCACAGGCGATCTACGAAGCCGACTACCTGGTTACATTAACCCACTGCACCGGGCATATAAGCGTGGGCTATGCCGGAGCACTCAAGAATATCGGCATGGGCTGTACGACGAAGAACGGGAAGAGAGCCGTGCATCACTTCTCGATACCCCAAGTGGACATCGAGACGTGCACACAGTGCGAAACCTGCGTCAATACTTGCCCTTATGCAGTAATCCACATGGCAGAATTTCCAGTAATCGATCCTGAAAGGTGTGTTGGCTGCGGTCGGTGTATCAAGAACTGCCCAACCGAAGCAATGCACCATCCAGCGGGGTGGTTCGAAGACTATATCACCGCGTTAGTTGAAGCTGCCAATTCGATCGTCAAAAAATTTGGGAAAAAGAGCTGCTTCATTAATTTCCTTACCGATATAACCGCTATGTGCGACTGCATGTTCCAGAAGGAAGCCCTCGTTCCTGACCTCGGCGTGCTCGCATCCAGCGATATCCTCAGCATCGAGCACGCCTCGTATGATCTGATACCAGAAGCTGCGGGCAGCGATATTTTACGCGATGTCTTGAACATTGACGGCATGCTCCAGTTTCGTATTGCGGAAACGCTGGAGATGGGTGACAGAACGTATAGGTTAACCGATCTGAAGTGAGAAGTGTTATTCACTCATCTATTGTTCCAACGCTATACTGAACTAAACCTTGCAGACTTCGAGTTCCTCCTGTGTCGCTATCTGAATAGTTGATTCAATGATATGATACCGCCCGGCAAGATGGTCCGCAATGCGTGAGACGAGTCGCTCTTGGTCTGCTGCCGTCATGCCATTCAATACCTTTATATGCGTAGAGAACACGAGCATATCTGGCGTGATAGCCCAGAGATGCACGTTATACAGGTGTTCGATCTCGGGAAACGTGCGCTTCAAATCGTTCTCAATGATTGCTATATCTAAGCCTGAAGGGGCCATTTCCAATAAGACTCGTGTGGACTCTTTCAATATCCCCCACGCCCAAAACAGTATAAGCACGGATATTCCCATACTGACGAGCGGGTCAACGATATTCCACTCGGTGTAATATATAACGACTGCTGCTACGACGATCCCGATTGAAGACGCAGCGTCTCCTATCAGATGGTAAAATACACTCCGCACATTGAGATCGGTTGTACTACCACGGAGAATAAGGATACTTGCAACATTTACCGTAAGTCCGATAAGTGCAATCACGAACATCTGAAGTCCAAGAACCTCTCGTGGATGGATAATCCTAACAATTGCCTCGTACACGATGATTCCCACCACCAGAAGGAGAAATAAGCCATTGATAAATGCCGCTAATATCTCTGCTCGATATAAGCCAAACGTTCGATGATGGCAGGGGGGCTTTCGGGCAATACTAATCGCTATGAGGCTAATGCCAATCGCGAACGAGTGTGTGAACATATGCCCTGCATCACTGATCAACGCGATACTGTTAGTAAGAACGCCGCCAATCACTTCAACTACCATTACGGCTGCGGTGATAGAGAGCGATAGAAGGAGTTTTTTCTTCTCCACCGCACGATACTCAAATAGATGTTCAGAGAACGCGTTAGTGACCGTATGTTTTTCCATGTATAGTCCCTCAGTGGTGGCGTATACTTTCACGTAAGTTCCACGGATTGATGAAGGTTTGCGGAGCATATCGAAGATAATGTTCGCTGTAGCACTTTGAGAACCGATGCGTAACAATAATGCTTATAGGGAGCACAATTGCATTCCGTTCACTATTTATGTGCCGACCCGGAGTTTATTTACCACGAAGCTATGGGAGAAGAAAGAACGTTCTTGATTGTAAAGCCTGAGGGCGTAGCGCAGGGTCATATAGGGAATATTATCGAGAAATTCGAGAAGAATGGGCTCAAACTAGTAGCGATAAAGCTTTCACAGCTTCGTAAAGAGTTAGTGGAGCAGCAGTATCAGGAACTTAGAGAGAGGGATTTTTTCGATGCGTTGATTTCCTACATGACCTCAGCACCCACGGTATCGATGGTGATCGAGGGCGAAAATGCAATCGCAATGGCACGGAAACTATCGGGCGCAACCGATCCAAGACAAGCAGATCCCGGAACCATTCGCGGCGAGTACGGGATAGACGTCATGCGGAACGCAATTCATGCTTCTGATTCAAAAGCGTCCGCAGAACGCGAATTGGCCATTCATTTCGGGTATCTCAATATGAACTAAACGGTTTCATCAAAATGGGGCGGTATGCTCTCCGGCGAACATTAAATTAAAAAAAGTGAGAGAAGCTCTCAGCATCAAAAGACATATATTCTTAGGGCATTATATTATAATTTAACAAGGTATTATGGATAAGGATAAAAAAAATACTTCAATCGACGTATTAATAATTACTGCCTTGAAAGATGAGCTCGATGCCGTGCGTACCTGTGAATCCGATTGGCAGGAAAAGGAGGATAGTCAAGGTTTTTCGTATTACAAGCGCAACTTTGTTGGAAATCGTGGAGATGAATTCACAGTTGCAGTGGCACGACCAATTGATATGGGCGGAGATTTTGCTTCAACCCTGGCCACACGGTTAGTTCATGAATTTAAACCACATTGCCTTGCTATGGTTGGCATTTGCGCTGGTTGGCGGGGCAAAGTCTTTTTGGGAGATGTAATTGTTGCTAAGCGTGCATTTCGGTATGACACTGGCAAATTAAACGCTTTTCGGGAGGGTAACTTAAGGAAAGAGGAGGTGTTTCACGACATTCATACCTATAACCTTAAATCTCGGTGGATTCAAAAAGCACAAGATTTCCCACCAGATTGGATAAACACGATTGAAACCCAACGCCCATTATCATATTATTATCAAGAATCTTGGCTTCTTTACGCGCTTGACGCCTTTGAAAATGGGAGAGGGAAAAAACCAATTGAGTTAGAAGAACGGAAAATGTGTTGTCCAGATTGGAATGAGGTTCTAAAGCGCTTAGAGGATAAAAGATTGATTGAAATCGGTAAAGAAGTACAATTAACGGAAAGTGGTAGTGAGTGGGTTGCTGAACATAAAACACGTTATCCCGACGGCATTCCACCTGAGCCCGATAAACCAAAGTCTTATGTAGCTCCCATGGCCACAGGAAGCCAAGTCAAGGAAGATCCAGAGTTATTTCCTTCAATTTCGCCTCATATGAGGACAGTTCTTGGAGCGGACATGGAGGCTGCTGCAATTGGGGCGGTCGCAGAAAATGAAGAGATTGACTCATGTATTATTGTTAAGGGAGTATCAGATTACGCGGATCATGAAAAAGACGATTGTTTTCGATTTTACGCAATTGTGTTATTACCATCTTGATAGGAAGCATACCTTATATAAATCTTTCCTTCTACTCAGTACTTCCGAAACCATAGGGTTCCGAACACCAGACCCTCAACTTAGTATCGA
>CAYNTR010000116.1:0-5883 GCA_964400255.1 uncultured Halobacteria archaeon | reverse complement strand
TTTTGGTTGCATCACGCGCTGTTATTAGCATAAATCTCTTATTCCAAGAACAGAGCTAAAAATCGACCTTCTCTTGTTCTCCCTATCAAACCTCTTGCCTTCCCTTTTCACAAAAAAATCCTGCTCGAAAAGGGATATAATCTCTTCGGCTCTGACGGCGTGCTTTGCTATGAGCCCCTTAGCTCTTTCTGTTAGCTCGATCTTGATACGCCCTTTCATCATATTCTCCTTTACAAAGCGTCTCCTAGAAAATGCTCTCATCATATTTCATACCGTCCGTAATTCATTGCAAGCATCCCTGCAACACCATACCGCGATAACAACGCTAAATCGTCCCTGTCAAGTTTCGTTTCCTTAAGCGGCGGTAGTGGCTTTGTTCTGCGGCAGACGATCCGTCCACCCGTCATTTTCGCACCGACATAGCCTTTTACGTTGCCCTTTACGAACGCAACGCCTTTTCTCAACTCCACCCCTAAAAATTCCGCGGCAGTTCCTAATACCACAACGGTACCACCGTTGAGTAGTGCAGCAGCGTTCATATCTGCATTCCCGCCTACGACAACCAGCCCTTTTCGCATTAAAATGCCAACACTTATTCCCACATCACCTTTGACACGAACCGTCGCCTCTTTCATGCAACGTGCAGCAAGCGTGTTTCTCAAAATCCCATCGGCAAGAACCAACTCATTGTTTTTGAATTCGTTCGGCTTAAGCAATTGATGCAGGTCCTGCTCTTCAGGATGATGCATAAGCCACGTTATTGATACAAATTTCTTATAGCCGTCTAAATCAGATGCCACCTGCACCGCATTGCCAAGCGGTTCGGTAACCTCACCTTTAACGTAAATAGCGCCTGATAGCATGCTCAAGCCGAGATGAGAGCCGGCATTGCCATCCACTATGATAGACCCCACGTCAGGCAGCTCTTTCCCCTTACCACCGAAATAAACGAGATCAACGCCCAAACTCGACCCGACCCGCGTGCCTACATCACCCTTTATGTGGACGTCTTCACCACTTTTCAGTGCCTCTACTACCGCTTCATACGAATAACTCGTGTCGAGCTGCGAAGGGATTGCATCGGTCGGGTTGAGCTTAGCCCCTTTGTGCTGCCAGATAAAGTTGTATGTCAGGTCACCAATGCAATCCAATGGCGCACCCAGTTTCAGCTCCATATAAAACCCCAATTTATACATTGAGCTTAGTAGCTATATCTTTACTATCGATCTTTATCAGTGAACTCGAACTAAGGTTAATTAGGTAAGCATGCGGCATGGAATGCGAGCTCATTAAGCAGGGGTTTGAGCAAGGGAGTTGCCAGGTATTTGACGCTCGTAAAGGGCAATCACGAACAGCATGTGAAGCCACGCTCAAGTACGAACATGGAATCCCCTATCGCTTGATACATGCAATTCTCCTTTCAAGACCTGAACATTATCTTTCCATTTACCAGTCGGGCTGCAATCTTTCATGCAAAAAATGTCACTCCTGGCAGTTCACGCAGCATGCGGTGGGAGAATGGATGTCTCCATATGACATGGCTAAAGGAGTCGAGAGCTATTTGAGCGATTATGAAATTACGGTTGTGCCGCGAGAACACGCCACGAGTTGGCATGCACACGAGCTTTGTAAGTCGTGCGGTAGTTGCGTTCTCTACGGTAAGAGGAGCCCACGATGCCCTGGAGTCCTCCGTATCGACAAAATCGAGTTGAGCCCCCAGGGCTGGGGGCCGGCACGCAACATCATTGCATTCACCGGTGGTGACCTTATGTGTCAGCCTGATTTCTATGCACAGTCAGCGAAATTAATAAAGGAGTTACGTGAAAACGTTTGGGTGCTGCTTGAAACGAACGGGTACGGACTTACTCCTCACAATCTGGATATATTCCAGCAAGCAGGTATCGATGCCTTTTGGCTGGATATAAAGGCGTACGATGAAGACGGCCATCGAAGACTTACGGGCGTATCAAATGCGCGCATTTTGACGCTTCCCGAAGAGTTAAAAGAGAGAGGATTCATTTTTGAGGTGCTCTCCCTCTATATCCCTGGCTGGGTTGAGGCGGACCAGATTGGCAAGATTGCAACGACGTTAGCCTCGGTCGATGCAGAAATCCCCTTCACCATTCTCGCGTTCTTTCCTGAATACCAGATGCAGGATGTTCCCGCTCCGACGATGTGGCAGATGATCGATGCTTATCATGCTGCAAAGGATGCGGGATTGAGAAACATCAAACTGGGAAATGTCCATGTATTCGCGCGTACCGCTGATGAATATGAGACGTTAGAAAAAATTGTGGGACGCAAAAGGCTGTAAACCTCGTTTTATAAACCCGTCTTTCTAATTAATCTTCAAGTACAAATGATTTCGCCGGGAGAGGGAGACGAGGAATTACAGAGGAAATACAATGAGGAGTATATCACTTGGTTGCATATCGAAGCCAAGGAGATAGCGGCAGCACTCAAGAAGCTCGAGCCAGAGAGAATACATGAAATCATCACGTTTTACGAAGCATACCTCGCCCATCCGGCGTCCATGCATGTCCCTCTGGAACGCGACGAGGAAGCAGCGATCAAGCACCTCGTTGGTGAAGAACGTCTTAAGAACATCATCTTGGTAAAGACAAAAGCGTTAATCTTTGCCCCTTCTATTTTAGTACCGTTTAAATTCTCCATAGATTATGGCACTGCCATGCACCGCCGATTTTTCCTGCACGGCTTATGGTTTTCCATCATAGCGATGAATGAGGCGTATATTAAGTCCGCAACCCCAACAATGCTGCGATACATGATTGAACATGAACTAGCCCTCGGTAAATATTATAAAGAACTAGCGATGCACAATGTCAAAGTTCTCACCCCGATCATGAAGGGAGTAATCCATGAGGAAATGAAGCGGAAAGCGATAGAGCAGTCTGGCATTTCCACTGAAGAAGTAGAAGAAGAGCGGCAACTCATCCTCAACCTTCCTGCACACCATCCGGTTGTTCCCGTACATTTGGCATCTGGATCACTTTTCAGATATTTAGAGGCAAATTGGGAACACATCAAGCGGTTTGGTCTCGCCAGTCAGAATGAAACGGAAAAAAAATTGGAAATACCTCATGAAAAACTCGGTGAATGGGCTGAGTTTGGCATTACTACCTTCAAAATTTTTGTACACGATTTGAAAAGGGAACTAACCATGACGGGTGCGGAATACGGTATGGCGATAGTGTAACACCGAGTTTTACCGAATAAGCTTTTCTTTAGTAAAGCTTTCATTTCTTAAAGGAGGGTTTGTGTATGTTGCGCATAACGTTTTTAGGAACCGGAGGTTCGACCCCCACGCCGAACAGGAATCCGTCTGCAATCGCGGTGAATAGGGAAGGAGAATTGATGCTCTTTGATTGCGGTGAGGGTGCGCAACAGCAGATGATGAGAGCAAAGGTGGGCATGAAGATAACTGCTATCTTCATCACGCATTTTCATGCTGACCACGTTCTCGGCATTCCCGGTCTCTTACAGACGATGGCACTGCAAGGGAGAGAGGAGCCTCTGGAGATCTACGGTCCGCAATACGTGGATAAATTTCTCTACCATCTGCTCGCTCTGGGCTATGCGGGCAGAAGCTTCGACGTGAAAGCGATAGAACTGCGACCGGGCGATGTTGTAAGACGGAGGGATTATGAGGTGCGAGCGGTAAAAACGATGCACAACGTGTTGAGCATCGGCTATGTACTCGAGGAAGATATGAGACCGGGGAGATTTAACCGAGAACGAGCGATAGAGCTTGGCATAAAACCCGGCCCCCTCTTTTCTAAACTTCAATTAGGACTTACCATTGAGATCGAGGGGAAGGAGATAAGACCTGAAGAGGTCTTAGGACCGCCGAGGCCGGGCAGAAAAATCGTCTATACGGGAGACACACGGCCGTGCGAGAGCGTAATCGAGGCGAGTACGAACGCGGATTTGTTAATACACGATGGCACGCTCTCAGAGGAAACGAAGGAGTACGCAATTGATTATATGCATTCAACCGCGTTAGAGGCTGCGGAAGTGGCGAAACAAGCTTCGGTGAAAAAACTCGTCCTCACGCATCTCAGTGCACGATATTCAGATTTAGAGGGTATACGTAAGCTGAAGGATGAAGCACGGCGCGTGTTCGAGAATACTGAAGTAGTAAGTGACCTCATGACAATAGAAGTCAGCTATAGCGAGTAATTATAGTCGGGCACCTAAGTTTTAATACGAATCTCTAACCCCTCTGATCGGATTAACCTTCAAATAGCGAATAGCCTATAAATCGTAGAGATGTTAATCCTAAAAGTTTGGTTCTTAACTATAACTACGTCACGGGGAGTGAGGAGAGTAAGCCCCCTTCTGTTTTGGCAACATTTATCTTCGCGCCTTTCTCAGGCTTGCACCCACGAGGTTGGTCGTTCCATCCGCCACCATACGACTTCATCCTTACGGAATCATCACGTTAGTATGGCGCGGTATCGTTTCTATGCCAGAGCCAAGACTCTCGCCTTACGCCCTCTCGGCGTTCGTGTACTTATGGTGGGGGGACTTTCCTCAGCTCTCGTACGTATACGTATGAGGACCGGCAGTTGCCCTTCCTCTCTCCCCTATGTTATTCTTTATTATAGTACGATATATGTTTCGCTTTCTAGCGTCGGATAATCGGTATTATATCGCCGATTCCTCCCGTACTCTTTAGACCAGCGCTCTCTTTCCGCTCTTCAAATATTCCACCGAATGTCCATTTCGGTTCTACGCCGGTCATTATTGCTGTTACCTTTGCTCTACCATTGTATTCCTCGTTTATTCTCGCACCCCAAATCACATTTGCGTTGGAATCTAACTCGTAGGTCAGAAGCTCCACGATATCGTTGGTCTCCTTCATCGTGAGGTCGGACCCGCCCGTCACGTGTATAAGCGAACCCGTTGCTCCCCGGTAATCTGCCTCTAACAGTGGATGACAGATCGCATCTTCGACAACCGCTTCGGGCTTGTTTTCCGCCTTCGAGGTCTCTCCGACCAGCATTACGGCAACGCCGCCCTCCTCCATCACTGCCCTGAGGTCCGCGAAGTCCAAGTTCACCAACGACGGTTGAGTAATCGTTTCCGTGATACCCTGTATTGTCTCGGCAATCAGCATATCCATCGTTCTAAAGGCATCATTCACCGGAAGATTGCCCGCATATTTAATCAGCTTGTCGTTCTCCAGGACAATAACGGTATCAGTAGCTTCTCTTAAATGCTCTATCCCCTCCGCAGCTTTCCTTCTTCTTATCCGCTCCGCTTCAAAGGGGTACGAAACCATCGCTACGACGATTGCACCCTCTTCCTTCGCTATTTCGGCAACAACTGGTGTAGCTCCCGTGCCGGTACCACCACCCATTCCCGCAGTGAGAAATACAAAATTTTTCCCGGCTAATAATTGCCTCAGCTTCTCTTTATCCAATTCTGCGGCTTTCCGACCTACATCTGGACGGCCTCCGGCACCCAATCCTCGCGTAAGTGATTTTCCTATAAGAAGTTTATTCTCGCATTTTATCGAGTCCAGATGCAGCTTGTCCGTGTTTACAGCTATCCTGCACACACCCTGTAGACCGCCCATGTACTCCAACCTATTCATCGAATTGTTACCTGCCCCGCCTACACCGACGATCGCTAACTGCGGCACCCCAAACAATTCATCATCTTCCATTGGTTCTCTTACTCCTTCTTTGGGAGAGTAGCCTAAGATTTCCCCCACCTTTTCCATCTTTTCTCTTTCGCTATTTTCCCATATCATTGTAATTTACTTCTCAGGAAAGAAGGGTTATATAAACTTTTCGATTGGGACAGTACTTCCGAACGCCCCATCTTCCGAAAGAAATTTATAAGGACTACATCCTC
>CAYNTR010000115.1:0-5935 GCA_964400255.1 uncultured Halobacteria archaeon | reverse complement strand
GGCTCTGCTGCCGGCTGCAATGCGATAATTGTTGGACAGCCTCTCCTGTTTAGAAAAATCAACAATTTCCTCTTCCAGCTCTAAGCATAAAAATCTTTCTTTGAGGAAAAAAGAGCATTTAGAGCTACTCTTCAGTAACGAACCCGTTTCTTTTCAACCAGAGCATAGCCCGAAAGAAGGCATCTGCCCGTTTACCTTTAGTAATAAAATCGTAGAGTTCTTTCAATTTTGAAAGAGGCATAGTATCAAGAATGTGAATAGCTTTTTCAATAGCGTTAATCCCTGCTTCTCCTGATGCTTCCCAGTACCCTTCCACCCAGAACATGCCAATCCGTCGAAAGAGCAGCTCCTCTAACTCATTCCCGGGTAAATCACGAACTGCATCGGTAATTTCACGAGCGAGATTTCTGTACGGTTTTGGTTCCCACCTGACGAGTTCTGCGTTCGTGGTGGATGGAGAATGGTCTTCACCGAGCATAAGAAGAATATTCCCTTCTTCTCGTTCTACGATTTCGTCCAATTGTCTGCTGATTGCTGCATCTCGTAGTTCTATCTCGTTCATTTGCAATTCCATTGCTTCCTGATACTTCTTTCCCGCGTCGGTATAGCGCCGCTGAAAAAAGAGGTCAGCGTTCTCTCTTAACGCTTCATCATGTCTCCTATAAAGGTCAGCTGCCAGCTCCGGCATTTTCTCTAAGAAGATCCGTTTTCGGGTACGGTGAATAAAATCCTCGATGCTCGTCCAGGAAAGTATCGGTCTTGAAAGATCCACGGAATGAAAGTACGGAGGTGCATTGCCTTGGGCTAACTCATTGAAGTGCTGCTCTATCCGTTCTCGTTCCTCATTCTCGAGGACCGTCGTGAATTCTAAGAAGATGATGTCCACCTTTGGTAAAAACGTTTCAATCTCAGTCTTCCATTCTTGCCATATCTCTTCTTGGTGTGGAATAGCGATATGATAAACCGTAAATACCTGCGCTTGTGATTTTGCCTTTTCTCCTTGAGTATTTTTATGTTGAGTTTTCATAAATCCTTTTTGCAAGCACGGAAATAACCTATGTAGCTTCTTTAGTAAAGCTTTTCTTTTTTAAGAACTGTTTCTTTGATCAAACTTTCTTTGGTAAAGAAAGTTTGTATGAAAGTTTGCAATGAAGTTTTCAGGCTCGCTCTCCCTCGAGGACAAGGACAAAGCATGGTATGAAATGGTGGGCGTCCCCTTTGACGGGAATGCCTTCACGAAAGGCGCACGAGACGGCCCACAAGCGATACGAAAAGCATCGCAGCGGCTTGAAACGTTTTTATGGGACCGAAAACTCGAACTGTCCGATTTACTGTATTACGACCGTGGTGATATAGAGTTAGAGCAGTTTGCGAACGAAAAAAGTGGACCCATTGAAGGATTTAACCTCGGGAAAAAGAAGATTTTTATTGGTGGTGACCATTCCCTCTCCTATTTCATTGTTAAATACCTCTTCGAGCACGAAGAGGTTACCAGAGTAATTGTCATCGATGCACACGCTGATTTCAGAGACGCGTTCATGAACAATAAATTTTCCAATGCGTGCGTGATGCGTCGGATCGCAGAATTGATTGGGTTCGATAACGTACTGGGAATAGGAGTCAGGTCTTCTTCCGAAGAGGAGTATGTAGTGCTCAAGGACAAGATAAAGATTTACGATGCGGAGACAGTAAAAGAGAGGGGTATGGAATGGGTATTAGCGGAACTCGGGAAAGGAGACGAAAAAACGTACCTTTCGATTGATATCGATGTGCTCGACCCCGGTATAACACCGGGTGTGGAACATCCCGAGCCGTGCGGCATGTCGCTTGAAGGTCTGCTCTCCTTAGTGCGGGGGATATTGGAAACACAAAATGTGGTTGCAAGTGACGTGGTAGAAGTGAATCCGAGCTTGGACAGTACGAACGGTATTACAAGTCTTAATGCGGCAAAGATCATCTTTGAGATATTAGCATGCTACGGGACGAGCGATAATCGTTATTAACAACGGGTACCATAGCATAACATGAGGAGCCGTGTGGTAGCGGACTATCCCACCGGGCTTCGGACCCGGTGACCTGGGTTCAAATCCCAGCGGCTCCGTCAAACCTTTTCTTGGTAAGAAACGGGTTATCAAACGAAAGTTTCGGCGTAGAAAATGCTGGTAATACTCCTCGATGAACCGTCATTGTCATGATAGCTGTGAGGGAGACGTTGGTTTCACGAACCTCTGTACTCTGAGTCCTTTTTATTTACTATAAGTAATAGTAGATTATCATTTAACTACATCGAGGGTAGATGAAGATAAGGAGGTAAACGGAGAGATGGAATATATATACGCTGCACTGCTCTTGCATAACTCCGATAAGGAGATCACAGAGGATGGCATAGCCGCGATCATGGAGGCTGCAGGTATAAAGGCAGACAAAGGTAGAGTGAAAGCACTGATATCCGCGCTGAGCGGTGTCGATATCGACGAAGCAATGGCACAGGCACAACCAGCTTACGCGCCCGTAGCAATGGCGCCCGCAGCGGCGCCAGCACAGGCAGCGGCACCAGCACCAAAAGAAGCAGAGGCAGAAAAGAAAGGGAAGGAAGAGAGGACAGAAGAAGAGGAAGAGGAAGCAGAAGAGAAGGGTATGGAAGGGCTCTCAGCGCTATTCGGCTAAAGCAAGTCTTTCCTCAATCTTTCTTTTTAAAAAACCTTTTACCACATCAGAGGAACAATTTTTAAGTTCCTGGAATTCACTTTCTTTACTACCACACTTATGCTCCGGTAGTGTAGCTCGGCCAATCATCTCGGCCTTTCGAGCCAAGGACTCGGGTTCAAATCCCGACCGGAGCACTCTTATTTTACCCTTCAGAACTCCTTAGGTTTTTTTCTGATTTTAGAGATGTATTAGCTCTTTTTCAATGAAAAAGGGACGGATTGCTCACGATTGAAAAGGTGTAGA
Source organism: uncultured Halobacteria archaeon (assembly GCA_964400255.1). Classification (GTDB taxonomy): domain Archaea; phylum Halobacteriota; class Syntropharchaeia; order Alkanophagales; family Methanospirareceae; genus JACGMN01. Next base: position 2,983 of record CAYNTR010000115.1, on the reverse strand, counting down.
TACCAAAATTCTTATATGCCTTTCTGCTTTATGTATCATTAATGAAAGAATATAAATTGCTTATAGGAGGAGAGTGGACTGATTCATCCACGGATGAGACTTTTTCTGACATCAACCCTGCAACGCTCGATAAGCTCGCATCGTTCCAGGTTGCGGGTAACGATGACGTGGATCGGGCGGTGGAAGCTGCATGGGACGCTTTCAAGATCTGGAGCGAGACACCGCCGCCCAAACGGGCCATGATACTATTTCGGGCCGCGCGGCTATTGGAAGAGCGGAAAGAAGAACTAGCGGTTCTGATGACGCAGGAAATGGGTAAAGTGCTCCCCGAGACCAGAGGTGATGTCCAGGAAGCCATCGACATCACGTTGTATGCCGCCGGTGAAGGACGGCGAATGTTAGGAGAGACCACCACCTCGGAATTGAAGGATAAGTTCTGCATGACCGTGCTGCAGCCCATTGGTGTGGTAGGTGTGATCACACCCTGGAACTTCCCCATGGCAATCCCAGCCTGGAAACTGATGCCAGCGCTTGTTGCCGGCAATGGCATTGTCATGAAACCGGCGAGTGATACGCCTTTGTTGACCGTCAAGCTGGTGGAGGTGTTGATGGAAGCAGGCCTGCCCCCCGGTGTGATCAACCTGGTGTTCGGACCTGGCGAGACCGTAGGAGGGGCCGTTGTCCATCACCCTGATATCAGGGCCATATCCTTTACCGGCAGCCTGGAGACCGGAAAGTGGATCATGGGCGAATGCGCTAAAGCCATGAAACGGGTATCACTGGAATTGGGCGGCAAGAACCCGATTATTATAATGGACGATGCAGATATTGATCTGGCAGTGGACGGTGTGATCTGGGGTGCCTTCGGCACCGCGGGACAGCGCTGTACCGCAGCCAGCAGGGTAATCGTGCACGATGCGGTGAAGGATGAGTTCACCAGGAAACTCCTGGCCAGGACACAGGCCCTCAGGCTTGGCGACGGGCTGGACCCCAAAACAGATGTAGGCCCTGTGATTAATGAGCGCCAGCTTCGTAAGATCGAGAAATACATCCGCATAGGCCAGGATGAAGGGGCACATCTGCTAACCGGAGGTAACGTGATCAGCCCGGGTCTGCCCGGCTTTTTCTTTGAACCCACTATCTTCACAGACGTTGGATCTGACATGCGCATAGCCCAGGAGGAGATATTCGGTCCCGTGGTTTCCTTGATCTCTATATCGGGATTGGATGAGGCTATCGACGTGGCGAATAATACCAGCTACGGCCTCTCATCCTCGATCTATACCAGGGATATAACCTGTGCATTCAGGGCAATTAACAAGATCGAAGCAGGTATCACGTATATCAATTCGTCCACCATTGGAGCCGAGGTTCATCTCTCGTTTGGCGGCGTAAAAGGTACGGGCAACGGGTTTAGAGAAGCCGGCACCGATGCTATAAAGGAGTTCACCGAAGTAAAGGCCGTGTACTTCGATTATAGCGGGAAGCTCCAGAAAGCGCAAATAGAATAAGGGGAAAAAACACACATGACAGAACCGCCCGGCTCCCGAGCAGAGGAGATCATTCAGCGTGACTGTAGTATCATCTCACCGTGTCTGTCGCGTCCGTATCCGCTGGTAATCGAGCGAGCGAGAGGGGCGACCATTACCGATGTGGACGGGAAGACGTACATCGATTTAGGCGCGGGCACCGCGGTGATGAACGTCGGGTATTCGAACCCTGAGGTTTCGGCTGCCATTACTGCGCAACTGGAAAAGATAGCCCACGGTGATTTCTCAACCTTCTTTGCCGACCCTCCGGTCAGACTTGCGGAAAAACTCGGGCAGTTGACCGGCTATGACCGCGTGTTCTTCAGTAACAGTGGTACCGAGTCGGTTGAGGCCGCGATCAAACTGGCGATGTGGAAACTCGACAGGCAGAGCTTGTTGGGCTTTTACGGCGCATTTCATGGCCGGACACTCGGGTCACTTTCCCTGACGTGCTCGAAGATCAAGCATAAGGTGCACTTTCCCACTATACGGGTCGTACATGCCCATTATGGGTATTGCTATCGGTGCCCACTGCACCTGGAATATCCTGAATGCTGTATTGAATGTGCCCGGCAGATCGAGACAGTGATTTTTAAGAAAGAATTGAGCCCGAAAGATACTGCAGCGATCGTCGTGGAACCGATCCAGGGCGAGGGCGGCTATATTGTCCCGCCTCCTGAATTCCACCAGGAGCTCAGGCGGATATGTGACGACAACCATATACTGATGGTGGCTGACGAGGTGCAGGCAGGCTGCTATCGTACTGGCACGTTCATGGCCATGGAGCACTTCGGCGTGCGGGCTGATATCGTCTGTATGGCGAAGGCTTTGGGAGCCGGTCTTCCGCTGGGAGCAACCCTTTCCAGCAGCTCTATCATGGACTGGCCGCCGGGCACCCATTCCAACACCTTCGGCGGCAACCTGCTCGCATCGGCTGCATCACTTGCTGCTCTGCAGTTCATGGAGAGGGAAGATCTTGGAACCTGGGCTCAACGACTGGGCGATCATTTTTTGACACGGCTGCGTGAGCTGCAATCGCGGTTTCCTGTTATTGGGGATGTGCGGGGCTTGGGTCTGATGATAGGCGTGGAGATTGTGAAGCCTGATGGCTCTATAGACCCGGAGACCCGGGACAGGATTGTGGTGGAGGGGTTCAAGGAGGGTATCGTTCTGCTGCCCTGCGGCGACTCGGTCATTCGGTTCTGCCCACCGCTTGTCATCACAGAGGAGGAGGCAGATACGGGTCTGGACAGGTTCGAAGCTGCAGTGAAAAAGGTTTTTGCCTGAGTGCTTGGAGGTTCGCATGATAACACCGCTGTGGTTAGGGGCTTTGCACCTAAGTTATTCCACAAATTCAATAGAGAATTGTGATTATCAAGCAGTTGACTGAATAAATCTTAGAACTCATTTCAAAACCCTCCATAAAATCATCGTGCATGCTAAGGTAAGGAAAG
>CAYNTR010000114.1:0-6079 GCA_964400255.1 uncultured Halobacteria archaeon | reverse complement strand
TCCCCCAGTACCTCTGGAGGAAAGGAGTGGTAACGTGAATTGCGGGACGGCCTCATACATTATGAAAAGGCAGGCAATGGCCTTTTCAACATGCTGTGCCATAAATGACATTGCGGAAATAAGGAGTAAAAAACAATCAAAAACTCGCTTCTATTCTATCTTTAACCCCTCGCCACCCATATTTACCGTCAGAGCAAGTACCAATACAAAGGTGGTTTGCACCAAGTATCAGCAATACGAAGCTTGAAACTCCTGCATATCCCAGTTTCGCAGATAGTTTCCACACTATTACAAGTGTTACTGCTGTATTGCAGATCCAATTATAGCTGCGGCTGTGATAATGCCAGCTGTAAGAACAACCATGTCTCCCCCCACGGTCAATCCTGCTAGGTACGCACCAATCTTAATAACCCAGGTTGTCAGCATAAAATAAACGATGCCGAGCAGGATCAGCACGACGGATGCAACGATGGTTACAGCTAGATTGCTTAGCCCTTCCCAAACTCCCATGAGTGCACCTCCAAAAATGAAGCATGTACCGTAACTCTATATATATTTTTCGTGTGAATGCTTCGTTAGGCATGTTTTCAAACTCATTTGGCACGAAGTACCTCGACCACGCTGCGCGCTCTCAGCTTCGCCTCCAAGAAATTAATTTAACCCCCGCTTAAACGGATACCTCGTTGCACCCCGGTTTCCAAAATTTGTGATACCGCAAAACCTTCATGTAAGCCGATATGTTAGTTTCAATCCGAAACCTCGCCGTTCTTAACGGAATGTAACCCGATCTATCTTCAACCCCGCTCCACCTGTCTTCACGTCCATGACCAGTGCACCGGCAATCTCCATTGCTGCGTGTATTCGATGTTCAGAGTCGCCAGGCAGCACCACCACCGATCCAACACCACCCATCTCGTCCGATCCCCCCGCTCCGGTCACTTTTGCACCAAGAGCACCCAACTCCTGCGAGACCTTCACGAGTTCGCTCAATCGCCGTGGCACCACTCCAATCGCATCAAGCAATCCGTGATTGATATTCATCAACGCACCTAATTTCACCAAATTACCGTCTTCTATCGCTTGAATTGCTTGTGCCGTTAGATCATCGGCGGCATCAAACACTGAATCAAAGACGCTTGTAAAAAGCTCTCTGCGATCCTTAACACCAGCCACAAGTTTCTTTGTCTTTAATCCAAGATCGGACGCTTTTGTGCTCTCCATACTCAATGGTATGCTGCTGATACACCCCACTATCAAATTCAATTCGGGCAACTGCACTTGCTTCACTACATTGCGCTCCACTAACACGTATCCACCATACGTTGAAATGCCTGTGTCAATAGGACTGGCAGCACCTTGAACGAGCTTCTCAACGCTATGCGCATCACTCCGAATCGCTTCTAGATCACCCTCGATGCCAAAATATTCTTTGAGTGCCGCGATCGTCGCAACACAGGTAGCCGCTGATGAGCCCAACCCAGCAGAAAGTGGTATCTCCGACGTTATCTCAAGCTCCACGCCTTCGTTTCCTAGCCCATAGCGCTCTTCAAGATACTCGATTGCGCTTTTGACGTACGCTAGTGCTTCTGTCGCATTGCTGTAATCTTTGTAAGGCTGCACTTTTTTATTTGCTTCGCTGCCTGATTCTAAATCCAGCTCCAGGCCAAAAGTAGGTATATTTTCTATTTTTACGTGATAGCCTCGTTTATCTCGGCTCGATACCCCGACCGCAAGCCGACGGTTGATAGCAGTAGCTAACGCGCGCTTCCCGTAGACTACGAAATGCTCGCCAAAAAGAATCACCTTCGCAGGAACCGATGCTCGAATTTTTTTCATTTCACAACACACATAGTTTCCTTTTTCAAAAAGGCTTTTCGGTTTCAAAAAGCGATTGGGTCATGTAACACTGTGAATAGCTCATCAAGCCCCTCGATGTGCACATCGCCTGCTGAGTTCGCTCCCACGCCGATAACGAAACAACCTGCGGCTTTGCCTGCTTGATAATCAGTTCTTGTATCCCCCACAAGTACCGCATGTTCAGGCTGCACTCTAAGCCGCTCGCACGCCTTAAGCACAATTTCAGCATCGGGCTTCCCCTTTTGCACGTCATCGCCGGTAAGAACCACATCAAAATAGTGAGCAAGCTGAAAGTGCTCCAGGATCTTATTTACGTTCTCTTGTGGCGTATTGGTGACTAACCCCACCTTAAGCTTATGCTCCTCTCTTGTACGCTGCAGTACCTCCTTGGCATCACGAATCAGCTCAATGAGCCCTACCAATTTTATCTGCTCACGGACGCAGTACTCAGCGGCGTCTTCCCTGAGCTGCAACGCGCCTAAATTATGGCGTAGATCGGGCCCCCAGCATTTCTCCTTAAACGTTTCTCTGCTTAGTCCTTTCTTCCCGTACGCCCGTAACATTGCAGTAAACGCTTGATACCAGCTTTCGAATGAGTCGATGAGCACACCATCAAGGTCAAATAAGATCGCTTCGATTCTACGCTCGTTCATCGTTTGTGAGTAGATAACAATAGCAAGCCATCATTTTAAAATTTTGCGCTCAAAAACCCCGTAAGAGAATCTCCTGAACTCTTTTTTATCTGTGACTTTTTCTTTTAGTGTGATGCCCAAGTACTTCGACCTGAACGTACATGCATATCCAGAAACCGATGTGCCTGTGGAGAACCTGATCAGCGTTGCAAAACGATATGGATTTGCAGGCATCGCTATAACAAACCACGATGCTGCTGTTGTGCAAGAGCAATTAGAATCGAATGATGCTTTTATCATCGGTGTTGAGATACAGGCATCTTCGGTTGCCGACTTGAAACGGAAAATAAAACTTCACTGGGGGAAAGTGTCCTTAGTAACGGTTCATGGCGGTGATGATAAAATAAATAGAGCGGCAGTAGAAAATGCGAAGGTGGACATATTGGCCCATCCGTGTGGAGAGAGAGGAGAAGGCGGCTTGAACCATGTATTGGTCAGATACGCCGCCGAGAATGGTATTGCCATCGACTTTAATATCAATGCACTCATTCACAGTCGACGGGCTGATAGGGCGCGAATCCTTAGTAAAATGCGCGAGATCTTGAAGCTCGTGAGAAAATATAACGCCCCGATACTCTTAACCAGCCATGCACACTCGATATACGATTTGAGGGCGCCGCGAGAAATGGTTGCCCTTGCAGCGCTCTTTGGCATGAGTAAAGAAGAGGCAGTGCATGCATTATCCGATATTCCCCAGGGTATATTGGACAAGCGGTGGAAAAAGGAGCGGGATGTGGTGTTACTATGATGATGAATCCTATCATGGGTTTGATGCTTTCTATGCCGCCGTCTCTTCGTGAACGAAAGAGGTATCTTCTCTTTGAGGTGCTAGGTGAGCAGGAAGTAAACAAGAAAGAGTTGTTGAAAGAGATCTGGGACTCGATGTATTCATTGTATGGCGATGTCGGAGCAAGTGAAAGTAAGTTGTGGCTGATCGAATACCATAAACGGGAAGAAACCACTGGCGGCGTGGGAATACTGAGGTGTGCGCATGATAAAGTCGACGAAGTACGGGCGTCGTTAGCGTGCATTCATTCGGTGAATGGAGCGCGTGTCAGCATACGAGTACTGAGAACCTCCGGAACGATAAAAGGAGCTTTGCACTCCGTAAAATAATATATGGAAGCTTCGATCTTTTTAGTCGTTTTTTTCGGTCTGGATGACTGACGTTAACCACTCCCCTTCAACATCTCGATAAACATCGCTAAATCCCGTTTCGTCACAATGCCTACGATCTTCCCCCGTTCCGCTCCTTCAACCGCCAAACTATTCTTTCGGGTACCTATCATTCTTTTGAGCGCTACAATTGCCTCTTCATCCTGTACGAGAACATCGCTTGTCCAATCAACTGAAAGGGGCGTATCGGAAACTTTTAGCCGCTGACGGTGCTCCGGGGACACCTTCCTAATTTCATCGAACGTTACCAACCCCTTGAAATCGCCAGTTTCACTAACCACCGCATATTCAGCGTTTTTCTCCGTGAGCATCTTCTGCACAAGCTCCGCGAGTGGCATATCCTCCAGAACACGCACGTTCTCAGTTCTCATCACTTGTTGTACCCTTATCCCCTCTAAGCTAGCAAAGGTGAGCGTCGCACTTTCCTCTTCGGTTGCCGCGATGTATAAAAAGACAGCAATGAGTGTTAACCACGGGTTAAACGGTATGCTCACTTCCCCGGTCGAAAGAAGGACAAAGGGGTCGGGCATAAATCCTACGATTCCCATCACAATGGCAAATGTTTTTCCTACAAAGACTGCTCGTTTTGTCGCTTTGAGGAATTGCATTCGCTTTGCAAGAAATGCTCGTAACACACGCCCGCCGTCCATTGGGAACGCGGGTAACAAGTTAAACGTGCCTAACACCACATTGAGAAGCCCGAGGCCAAAGAGCAATATCGTAAGCGGTTCGTAACTAACCACGTTTACCCGTGTTATACCAAAAGACGCTAAAAGAAACGTACCCCCAACGGCAAAACTCATCAACGGTCCCGCAATAGCTATCCTCCACTCCTTCGCGGGTTCCTTGGGTAAATCCTCCATCATTGCTATGCCACCGAAGATGAACAACGTGATGCTCTTTATTTTGGTCCCGTATCGCATCGCAACGAATGAATGGGACATCTCGTGGAATAATAACGAGAGAAAAAAGAGTAACGTGGCTATAACCGCCAAAGAATAGCGGATCAGTTGTGATATGTCCACCAGGTCTCCCAAGCCGACCGGTTCGGGACCTTCCGCGAACATCATCACAATAAGCGGAAAGATGATTACAAAGGTGAAATGCAAGCGTATGGGGATACCTATAACTCTACCAACTTGTATCGATGTCCGCATTGTCAGCTCAATCAGTTAATTATATATATTCGCAGTAAGCCATAAATAGCATTATGGAAATACAATTGTCTTCTTTGTATGGGCAGGAGTTGTATACAGATCGCGGAATCTACGTTGGTAAAATTGAGGATGTCAGTGTGGACATAAAGGAGAAGCGAGTATCCGGGCTGGCGGTGAGGAACGTAAATCCAAATGCTTTTAACGCAGGCAAGAAGAAAGGCGTGATCATTCCCTTTCGATGGGTAACCGCAATAGGGGATATCGTGCTTATAAAACACGTGAAGAGAAGAGCGGCTGAACGGGAAAGCGCGGAAGAAGAGGAACGAGAAAGGGAACGGTAAGAAACGAGGAAGTCGAAAGGATCAGGGATGACTGATCGGAACCACGAGCGACTTGAAGATACGGAGCGATATAAGGGTATATACGCAGATATCAAAGCTGTTCCTCCCTTAATCGTGCGTGCTGATGGCAGGAACTTTAAGCGTGTCTTAAGCGCCGATTTTGCGAAGCCCTATGACGAGCGATTCGCACGAGGAATGGCGAAGGCAACTACACTATTTTTTGAGAAGAGCGGGTTTGACCCAAAGCTCGCCTACCTCTTCTCTGATGAAATAAATATCTTTTTCCCGCATGTCCCATTTAAAGGCAGGATAGAGAAGCTAAATTCTATTATATCGAGCTTTTTAGCAAGTGCGTTAACCATCGTTTTGAATTGTACCGATCCCATCGCCTTCGATGCACGAATAATCCCTGCTTGCGGAGTAGAGGATATGTGGGGCTATCTCGTGCAGCGGCAGGCTGAAGCATGGCGAAATCACCTCAATGCCTATGGGTATTACGGACTGCAAGAATTGGGCCTGAGTGACAGGGAGGCAGAGCAGCACCTCAAAGGGATGAAGGCAGCGGAGGTGCATGAGATGCTTTTTCGCAAGGGGATTAACCTGAACGAAACGCCGCAATGGCAAAGACGAGGTATTGTGATTACGAGAGAGCAGTATCAAAGAGAAGGATATGATAAAAAAGCGGAGACGAAAGTTACCGTAACACGCTCCAAGATAGTTGAACACTGGGATCTGCCGTTATTTGGCTCCGAAGAAGGCCGAAATTTCATCGCGCGCAGAATTGGAGTAGAGTAATTTCAATTTTTGGTAATGTCCGACAAACCGTGACTTTTATAAACACCCGATCTAATAACTT
>CAYNTR010000113.1:0-6175 GCA_964400255.1 uncultured Halobacteria archaeon | reverse complement strand
TGGAAAATGGATTGTGCATCTTTATAATCCTTTCTTTTTGGCACGATATAGTTAAGCCAGGCGAAACTCTCACCTATACCATTTTATATGAAAATATCGGTAATACCAATGCTACGAATACAAACGTAACTGATGTGCTTCCGGCAAATGTTACCTATGTTTCAGCGTCACCGGAGCCGAATCAAAGATTCGATGATAATCATACACTCGTTTGGAATTTCGGTGAACTCCCACCAAATGAGCTTCGTACGATCACGATCACGGTAACCGTGAATTCTCCACTTCACTGTGGATGTCCCCTTATGAACTTTGTCAATCTCACCGCTGACGGGTTAGATGAGGTGAATCACACGGAGGAGACCACGGTTGTTTCAGCCCCGGTGCTGGAATTCTCCAAATTTGATAATCCTGAGCCCGTTGAAGCAGGCGGAGTGCTTACGTATACGATCTATATAAATAACACCGGCACAGCAAATGCGACCAATGTCACGGTTACGGAACTCTACGATGCCAATGTTAGCTATGTAACCGCCACGCCATCGCCGAGTTCGGGAAACAATATATGGAACTTCTCGGCTATCAATGCCAGTGAAAGTAAAGCAATCATTATCACCGTGAATGTCACTTCTCCTCTGCCAAATGGGACACTTTTGCTGAATTACGCGAATGTCACCAGTGACCAGAATGTGACAAATCAAATAGTTATTTCTACAACAGTCAAATCTGCTCCCATTTTGATCATAGAAAAGGCTGACTGGCCAGATCCCGTTGCTGCGGGCACGAATTTGACGTACGTCATAACGTATGAGAATACTGGCAACATGAACGCCACGAACGTCACCATAACGGAGGTATACGATGCCAACGTCACCTTCCTCAATGCAACGCCTGCACCTGCTCCCGGAACAAATAACACCACATGGAGATTCGACAATCTTACGCCGGATGGTAAGAAGTATATCAACATCACGGTCAGGGTGAATGATTCGGTCACCAATGGTACTCTTCTCATGAATTACGTGAATATCACGTCTGAGGAAGGTGTTGAAGAGGAAGATACGGAGATTACTGAAGTCGGAGAGCCCTTGTTGGTGATTTGTAAGCAGGATTATCCCGATCCCGTAGTACCGGGTAAAAACCTCACCTATACTATTTGCTATGAAAATTTCGGCACTGCCAACACTACGAATACAAACATAACTGATACACTCCCACCACAGGTTACCTTTATTTCAGCCTCACCTGAGCCCAATCAAACATCTAACGATAACCACACGTTAGTCTGGATTATTGGCAATCTTACACCAGCTAATCGCAGTAGTATCACTATAAATGTCTCTGTTAATTTCCCGCTTCCCTGTGGATTTGAACTCACGAATTATGTCAACATCACCTCGGATGAGGGAGAGGAAAATGACACTGAGGTGACAACGATATGCTCTGCGCCCGTAGTAGAAATAGAGAAATATGATAGCCCCGATCCGGTACAAGCAGGAGGACAGCTCACCTACACGATATATGTAAATAATACCGGCTGTGCAAATGCAACCAATGTGACAGTTACTGAACTCTATGATGCGAATGTCACCTTTGTTTCTTCAGTACCAGAGCCTGGGAATCCTCCTGAAAATAATACATGGAGAAACGCGAGCATAGCACCGGGAGAGAGCTGGCAGATAACCATAACAGTAGCAGTTAATGCTTCTGTTCCCAATGATGAATTTGTCTATAACTCTGTAAATGTAACCAGTGACCAAAACGTGACGGCTGAACAATCGCAGAATACACGGGTAAAAGCGACCAGTATTGTCGATCCAAAAATTGCTATCGATCAAAACGGACCTCCGTTAGAGCCGGGAGATACCATTTGTTACATCGCGTGGATTAACAACACGGGAGGTGCGGATTCAACCGATAACCTAGGTAATGAATTTGAAGATAAAATTCCGGAGCATACAACCTTTATTCCTGGCACAGAAACGGCAAGTTCTGGAACAGTCCAGTATGATGCTGTCAATGATACGATTATCTGGAACGGCAATATCACTGCTGGTGGCACAGTCAAAATTACGTTCTGCGTCACGGTAGATTTAGAGGTGCCCATAGGGACTACGGTGATTTCGAATCAAGGAACTGTGTATTACGATAGCAATGGCGATGGAACAAATGATGCAGAAAAGCCGACTGATGATCCTTCCACCACGCCCTCGCCGGATCCGACTGTGCTAAGTTTAGCGATACCAATGCTCGTACCAGAACTAACACCAGTAGGAATGATAGCACTCGTAGGATTGCTTTTGATTACGATGGCACTATGTATAAGAATAAAAGAGAGGAACTAGTGTGTTCCTCCTTTTTCTTTTATTTCCAATTAAGACTCATTTTTTGCCGCTGGTCAAGAACCAGAAAAGAGTCGTCTGTCGCACACCAAGGGTCATGTGAAACAGACTAAGGTTACACAAAATAATTCACTTCACTTCACTTCCCGCACACTCGATTTCCCGTACGCCTTCTGCACCACGATTATATGAACGCTGGGGTCAGTCACGGTTAGCTGGCTCGGGGTAATCAGCAAGCATTCAGACCCTTTCATTGAGGAAATCATCATCTTATAAATCTCTTCACGATTCCGCGGGTCCATGTGTAAATCGAACTCGTCTACCGCTCTGAAGGGTGATTTCAGCATCTGCTGAATGGAGAGCAGAAAGGCCATAATTGATGCGGATCTTTCTCCACCACTCTGTGTATAGTAATTAAAGAGAACAGGTTGAGAGCCTCGAAATCCCACATATAGTTCCAAACCCGCATTCTCGATATCGCCATCGTCTGTATTTACGAGCCGTGCTAGCCCCGTAGCACCAATCCCTGACAGAATGCGCTGAAACGATTTATTAGTCGAATCTAAAAGGTCAGTAATCGTCGTTCGCCATGTTTTCTTGCGCGCTTCCAGTTCCTTCAAGCCTTCATGTTTATTTGCCGCGACGATCTTCGATTTCTCCTGCAATTCCGCAAAGACCTTCGAATAATTTGAATAGATCTTCTCAGTTTCGTCAGGTATCTTACCGAGCGCCTCGATCTGCACACCTACAAGACCAATTTCATTCTCTATTTCGCTCTGCTTCCGTTCGGTTGCGATTCGATCTCCCGCTTTCCGCTTCACTGGTTCTAATTCCGCCAGCTTTTCATTCACACGTGCAATATCCGCTTTAAGTGCTCGTATCTCAGTATCGAGCATGTCTTTTTTAAACCGCAGGACTTCGTCCTTTACGCGATATGATATATACGAGTCCATCGTTGATTCGAGGCTTCGTTCAGAAGCGCCGAGCTTGCTTTGAACCGTTTTTATCGCTTCGGTCAGTTCGTTTATTCTTTTATCCGCTTCTTTTCGTTTTTCTTTGAGCGTTTCGACCGTTTCTTGCGTTCCGAGCCCGTCAAGAAGCTGCTCGTTCTCGTTCAGAAACTCCGCTACCGCTTCAACTTTCGCTCGTTCCTTCTCGAAGTGCAGAAGTTCGTAAAAGGATTCTTTTGAGTCAATGTGCCACGAATCGAGCTTTTCGCGCCATTCCCGAATCCTATCTTTCGTCTCGGCCATCTCCGTTGCATTGGACTCATGCGCATGTTCTTTTATACGAAGCTGCTCTTCGAGCGTTTGTAACGCCAGCTCCTGTTTTTTAATTTGTGCCCATATAATTTCCCGTTTGAGCCAGCTTCGTCTTTCTTCCAATGTCTCTCGCTTTAAATATTTCTCGTGCATCTCTTTCCAGTATCCGAGGCTTTCCTCTGCCCTGCCCAGTAATTCTGAAATCGATTCGTCTTCACTGATGATTGATTCAAGTCGGTGCTCTGCGTCTAACACCTTTTCGCGATATGCGCTGAAGCCGACAGCCTCTTCTAAAAGCTTCAACTTCTCCTGCGGTGGCGTCAAACTGAACTGCTCCATCGTGTTCTGGTGCATGACGATCAGCATGTTATTGGGATCGAGACCAAACCCCTGAAAGAGCCGAACAACTTCTTCGTAACTTATCTGTCGATAATCCGCCTCCCACCAGTAATGGCCATCGTTCCGTAAATAGCGCGAGAGCAGGAACGTATCGGCGTCTGAAAAGTTAATCGGTCTTCTGCCATTCGTCTCATCGTTATCAAACACCAACGTGATTCGCGCGATCTCGTTCCCGCGTCGGATCAAATCCCTCAGCCTCTTACCTCGTTCGGTATAGATTTGACCAAGTGCGACGGAGATCGCCAGTAAGATCGCGGATTTCCCCGCACCATTCGGACCTGAAATGAGATTGAGGCCGGGTTTGAGCGGTATGCGTGCGTATTCGTAGGACATGAAGTTCTCCAATATTATCTCCTTCAGCCAGATGCTCGTTCCGGGTTCTTCGGTTGTAAACGTGGACATTGTATGCGTTGTGATAGCTATTGTTACTATAATTTAGGACGTTAAAAGATTACGAAACCTGCTATGATAACTCTCTTTTACCGTTGATTTTATTGTTCCGAGATGTTGGTGCACGCAAAAAATCCTTCATTATTCGCAGATACCGCGCGGCTTTTACCTTAACGCGGTATATCGGTTAATGTGGAAGTTGGCGACCGTAGTGAGCAAATTTACGTGTGAGACGCGAGCATATTACCGTGTGGTATAACGTGCACCATTACTCGTACTTCTCCATCTCTTTCTCCCACCACTCGAACTCGTCAGGAAATTTCTTGTAGTTCTCTTCAAACCAATCTACTAAATCCGAATCATAATAGCCGCCTTTATTAAAGCGCGTTTCAAAATCTTCAAAGCTCATACCCATTCTGATTGCCAGTATGAAATCGCGTGCACCCACGTTATCGCCGGGATTGGTCTTCAGCAACTTCCAAAATAAGTCTAAGGCGCTGTCCGTTTCTCTGCTTTGCCATAATGCCATCGCTTTGTTCAATATGGTTCGTATGATATGTCGATTCTCCAGCCAGCTCCATTCTAACACATCAGGCCAGTTGCCTTCTTTATCGGTTATCAGTTTCAGCGCTCGTTCATAAGCCGCGTTTAATATGCTCTCAGCCTCCAATACATTTTCCTCGTTTAGGAATAGCTCATAGAGCAGCAAATAGGGATCAAAGAAATCGGGATCTTTCTCAATCAAACGCTTCAGTTGCCTTTTTACGGTTTTTGCACTCCTGCCAGCGTAGGTTTCACACACATCATAATAGGCACCTATCACCTGATGTTCCGTATCAAAAAACTCTCTTGGTTTTTTAGCCTTGATGCTTCTCCTGTATAGTACTTGGATGTGTTGCATATAACGTTCCGAGCGTCTGCGAATGAAACAATGTGAAGTTGGCGAAGTCCTTTAGCGCAGACGAACTATTATAAGTCCGGATAGGGACGGGGGCAAAGCGACTAAGAGTTTACCGAAAAGGTCGCCAAAACCCTAACGATAATTTGCTAAAGTTTGCTTAATCACTTCTAAATAATCTTCTAAATACTCTTGATCTGGTTCTATTTGTGTATATTCATGCCATTCATTCCAAGATGTTATAAGTACCATATTTTTATCCGAAAGATATTTTTTGGCCTCTTCACAAAAACATCTAAAACGATGAGTACTTCTGGGTATTACCGGATGTCTATCTTTTGGTCTAAAAGCGGTATCATCAAAACCAGGCATTACATCAGGAATAAAATCAATATCTAAGCGTCCAGCCATCTTAAACCACTCTTCATATTTGTTAGAAACCTTCTCAACAAAATTTGTATCGATGTTTGCATCTGAGGTATGCATATTATAAGCTGAAATAGCATCAAATTCCTTCATCAATTTTTTCTCTCGTTCTTCATCAGGTGATTGCCAATAAACTTGATCTCCAATGAGATACAATTCATAACCTTCCTTTCGAATTTCCGTTCTCAATTCATTTAAAACACTTCTATAATCACCCTCGAATAATCGGGTTAGGTAAATAAATACCACGGGTTTATCATCGACTCTCAGATATTGTTTGTGATTAAAATAGGTTTTACAAAGGTATTTAAAATCTTCAATTAACCGAGATCTGTTGCTAGGATCATCAAAATTTATTTTATCGGTTCCGTCCATTTTCAATCTTCCACGCGTTTCATACAATATTGCAAATTTAATGTGAGTAATATCCTGAGACTTTAAGAAATAATCCTTTGTAGTTA
>CAYNTR010000112.1:0-6259 GCA_964400255.1 uncultured Halobacteria archaeon | reverse complement strand
ATACTAAGTTGAGGGTCTGGTGTTCGGAACCCTATGGTTTCGGAAGTACTGATTATTTATATACTCTTTTTCCCATTGTTCAACAGCTTTATTTGCTAGATATATCTCCAGTTTTTTAAGCGTCTTTTTAATTTTCTTATCCTTTCCAAATATATCAATAAAGCTTTTGTCTTCTGGGAATACTTTTAGTAGTTCTTTTATTCTCTTATTATCTTGGATGTCTGAATGTTTTTCTGCTAAATCCAATATTGTAGTTTTATCCATGTTCCATAAAAAATCCTTTATAAAAAGCCTAAATACATCTCTCATTATTTCTTTATCTAAATAAGTTGGTATCTCGATACCGCATATAAAACTCCAAAAGAAAAATAAGAAGCTTATCATACCTCCGATACACAACCCCGTGAGAATATTTATGAAAGTCAATGGAATATTTGCATTTCTACTTATAACTATAAGAAATATGCAATAAACAACTAAAATAGAGTATAGGAGTAGTAACATACGGAATTTCATATGATGCCGTAATTTATCCAACATATAAAATATATTTGATGATTGATGTTTCAGAACATGATCGTTAAAGATCTTACATGCTATTCCCAACAGTGGGGTAAGAATCCCAAGGATCGCAACTACAACTTGCATTAGTTAATCTATAAATGTTATGGATTATAAAAATAAAAAAACCAAAGGCGCTTTCGATCCAATTTCTTTCGGAGTAAAAGATAAAAATCCAGACATTAACACTTTCTTCCACGTGCTACCCTCCCATCGATTGGCGAGAGGAAAAGCCCCTTTGCTTTGGATAGATTTTAAAGAACTGATTTTTTGCAGAAAAAATCTACTCCTCCTCCAAAAACCCATCCAGCTTTCGATCCACGCCCTTACCTTCTCCTCCTCTGTGCTCATAGCTCCTTTTTTCGTCTATCATGTGCAGCACGGTGTATCCTCGCTCTTTGAGCGCATCTGCTATAAATCGTCGATGACAGCGGAAGAAGAGCAGTTCCGCGCACATAATCGCTACCCGTTTCGATGTCGCGAGTTCTTCAACGCAAGCTTTCTTGAGGGTAAGAGGGAACTCGACACCGTGAAATACGTGATATCAAAATCTTCTTGACTACGAATATACCACGATCAAAAAATCACCCTTCTCCAAGACGATATCCCTCGGGAACTTAAAATCGAACCTCCCGTCTTTGTAGATCGCTACCACCTTTGCATTTGCCTTCAGCGGGACCTCTGGCAACTTTGTGCTCTTCTCGATCTCTAGTTGTGCAACGTCAAATCCTTGCACTGCGGTCGTCGCCTGCGTAATGAACTCCACGACTATCGGTTCGGTGACCGCATGAGCGAGTAATCGCCCGCTAATCTCAGCATACGAGATGACATGGTTAATACCTGCTTTGCGCATCATTTCTAAGTGCTCCCGCGCCTCGCAGGTCGCCACGAGGTTGATCTGCGGGTTCTGCCGCCGTGTGGCGAGCGCGGTCATTATAGTTTCGGAATCGTCCCCTAGTAGAACCATCATCGTCTTCGCTTCTGCAATATTGCACCTCTCCAGCGTCTCCTTTTTGGTGGAATCGCCGCTTATATACGGAATCTCGAGCGCATTCAACTCGGTATGGCTCACGTTACTTCCGGCAACTAAAAACCGCTCATTTTCGTGCCTGAGTTCTCTCACTGCTTCTACAGCCTGAGCATTCCAGCCCACAATGATACAATGATCCTTCATCTTTACCGCTCCGGACCCGAGCAAACTCATCAATTGACCCCGAGTAGAAAGAGAGATCAGTCGCTCGAGCACATACGCAATGGTTCCGATTCCGCCCAGTGCCACGAATACAAACGTAATCCGTCCACCCGTAGTTTTGGGCGTGTAGTCACCATATCCCACTGTCGTTATGGTCACGAGCACCCAATAAACAGCATCCCATATCCCTTTTACCTCCTCACCACCTCGTTCTAAATAGTAAAACGTGAAGGAGCCAAAAATAAGCACCACAAGGAGTAATACGAGTATACGAATCACGAATCGAATGCCCGTACCTCTCCAATTTTAACGCCCTTAACCGCCTCATCAGCCAGAGGAGCATTTTACCGGTACTCCTTAATTTATAGCGCGCAGCCCGTATATATAAGTGCGCATGCCGATTCGATGCCCCGGGCGCTGTAATCACAGAACCCATTCCGAACGCTCGTACGACGCACAAACGAAAGAGATTTAAATTCGATCACCTATAATTGATATGCCATGAAACACCGGTTACTACTCGTAGTTCTTTTACTGCTCTTCGTAGCGACGGTAGCAGCGCAAACGGATAGTGGCGTTCCCGTTTCCCCTGAGAAAGCTACTCTCCTCGAAAAGTACAGAACAGAACTAGAGAGCAGCTTCGTTATCACTGCAGGTGATCCTTTTTCCCAGACACTGCCAGACCCGCTCCTAGTTGTTGGTTCAAATCTTGACACACTCGAGAAGGAGTTTTACCCCAGAATCCGGGCTGACTTCCCAGACATACCTCACGTTCAGGATACGGAAACCGCCTACAACGGCAGGTCTATATACGATTATAATCTCGTTTTAATTGGCGGGCCCAAGCATAACCGCGTAAGTAGAGCGCTTTACGAGGATGGTATTTACGATTTTCATCGAAATACAAGCAAGCTTCGCATAGTAATACTGGGTATACCGAATGCAACCTCTGCCGGCGCAGCAGTGCTGTACGGAACCGTCTATGGGTTTGAGTTTACCTCGGACAAGTGGGTGCCAATCATGGCGCTTATACCGCCCGAGGCTGTTCCGGCAGCTGCCGTCGCGACTGGTATCGCGCTCGCAGGCCTTGCTCCAGAATTCCTCAACTTTATCAAGAAATTTCTCAAAACAGCGACCGAGGAAATAGGTGAGGAGGTGCTCTTAGACCGGACAAGCCATAAACAAACCCCCCGTAGTGTAAGCAAGATGATTATTCTCGGCGTGAGTCGGGTTGAATTGATGCATATAATTGCCTCGTTTATATTATTCGGCATTTTTATGGACTGGGCAGTGAGTTCCAAATCGTTGTTTATTCAAAACCTCCCGGCATACCTTATCGGCGCGGGGCTGGCGTTGGTCGGTCATGAGTTCTTGCACAACTTTACCTCGTATCGTTCAGGAATCGAGTCCGAGTTTAGGATTTCACCCGTTGGCATGGTTTCCGTGGCAATTACGTCCGTCCTGTTTGGGAACGTATTTGCGACTCCCGGCATGACTCACCTGTATGGCGAGGCATCACCAGACCAGCGTGGAAAAGTAGCTCTTTCTGGCCCGCTCGTAAGCTTTGTCATGGTCGTGCTCTTCTGGCTCCTCGCAGGTTACGGTGGATTCGCGGGTTCTGTGGGACAAGCAGGTTTTGGTATCGCTTTCATCATGGCGGTCTTCGAGATGCTGCCAATCAGGCCAATGGACGGCAAAGAGGTAAAAAGCTGGAACCGATGGGTTTGGCGCTTATATTTCGTCCCGGTGTTTCTACTGTACGCGTGGACCTTCCTGGTTTGATTATCTCCTCTATTCCCCCTCTAAAAACTCATCCAACGTCCTATCAGCAGTTGTATCGGTCAATCCTCTGTGCTCGTAGCTCTTTTTATCGTCGATTATGTGAATTACCGTGTGACCACGATCCTTGAGCGCATCGGCAATGAACCGCCGATGGCACCTGAAGAAGAGCAGTTCCGCACACATAATCGCTACCCGTTTCGATTCCGCGAGCTCTTCAACGCACGCCAACCCGCGCTCGAATTCCTTCGATTTCATATGCTCCCGGTAGCCGCCTTTTCGGTAGCCGCCGAGCCGAGCGACGTGATGATACGCGATGCCGTGCTCTTCCAGACATTCTTTGAGCCGCTCTCGCTTGAAGTGACGGTATTTGGACGTCGGGAACCGTCGCACATCGACCACCACTTCGATCTGGTAGGCTCTGAGCACGTGTAAAAATTCCTTCATGCTCCTCGTACTCGTCCCGACGGTCCAGAGTTTCACCTCTTTCGAGCCTCAAGAATGTGTAACTGATGTGCAGCGCTCGCGGAGTGGTAGACGGGAGATGGTTCAACCAAAGTTATGCGCTCGCGTGGTGCGGCGCTCTCGTTATGAATGCTAATGCTGCGGCTAGGATACACAGTATGCCGCAGATAATAAATGCCACGTCATAGCTTCCCAGAATATCTTTTGCTTGCCCAGCCACGATCGGTCCCAAAATACCTGCTACACCATACCCTAAAAACACCATAGCATAATTTCCGCCGTAGTTCTTTAGACCAAAGAACTCCCGTGTTGCCGCAGGGAATAATGCAAAATTACCCCCGAACATTAACCCGATCCAGGCAGCTGCTAGCGTGAGCCCTTCCATGGTTGATCCAAGACGCATAAATATGAGGGCGAACATCATGCCCGCTTGGAAGAAAAACATTATACCCATAGCCATTGTTCTCCCTATCTTGTCCGAAAACCAGCCCCAGAATATTCTACCCGCACCGTTGAATAACGCAAGGATACCAACAGCAGTGCCTGCAGCGGCTGCAGTGAGACCAGAATCAATGCCGTACAATTTCAATATACCAATGGTCATGAGTCCTGCAGATGCCGCGAACACAAACATGGCCAGCAGCATCCAAAACTGTGGCGTTTTCATCATATCAGATCGTTCCCAGTCCTCTCGTACCGTAGCACTACTCGATTTTGCGGGGGGCTCCCAACCGAATGGCTTCCATCCCGTAGGCGGATTTTTCAAGAGAAAAGCACCCACACCGCCAAACGCGAGGAATACAACACCCCATATCAGTAATGTTCCATCAAGCCCATAGTTTTCAAGTAATTGGATAAGATCAACCTTCAATCCAGGCATGTCTATACCTTTCCCGGATAAAACGGCTATAAAGAATGCGCCCGCTCCAAAACCAGCGACCGCTATTCCCGTTGCAAGTCCGAGTTTATCAGGAAACCACTTGCCAATCGCTGCAATTGGGCACACATAACCAAGCCCTATTCCAGCTCCTGCAATGATCCCAAGCGTTATTACTACCCAAAGGAAATTGCTTGGCATGAAACTCGCGAGGATGTACCCGAGCCCGAGAACAAGTGCTCCGGCGAGTGCTACTTTCCGAGGTCCGAGCTTATCCTGCCATTTTCCGGCTACGACCATGACCAGCGCAAAGGTTGCGAGTGCCGCTGAAAAAACGATTTGCGTTTCGGTTACGCTCCAACCAAAACCGCCAAGCGCTACTTCTTTTTTAAGCTCAGCCGCGAAAACACTCCACGCGTAGACAGCACCGAGGCATAATTGGAGCATGAGCGCTCCAACCAATATTATCCATCTGTTCCCATTTTTATCTTCCGATCTCATGGTAACACCGCAGAAAATGTTGGTTACCTGATATTATATAAATACCGCTTCTTTTCATCAGCTTTGAATCGGCACGAAAGCGACTAAAAATGGATTCCTCATCCAATCGTGAAGTGCGAAACCAGAACGCAGCATTTGAAATAGTTCACCAAATTTTAGTTCACCATTTACCCGTTCAATCTTTTTTATCACTTCTAAGCTATAAAATTACCGTAATGATCCGTAAACTCGTACTGTCAGACTTCGATACTTTACTGGACATTATAAACGACAGCGCACATGCATACAAAGGCGTAATTCCCGCTGACCGATGGAACGAACCGTATATGTCGGCTGAGGAGCTTACAGAAGAAATTGAAGCTGGTGTTAGTTTTTTCGGCTGGGAAGAAAGAGGTACGTTACTCGGGGTCATGGGAATTCAACCCGTTGTGGATACCACGTTGATCCGACACGCCTATGTATGTACCAACCACCAGCGCAGAGGTATTGGGAGCAGGCTGCTCGATTACTTGCTGCAGCTCGCACAAACGTCTGAGATATTAGTCGGCACGTGGGCCGATGCCACTTGGGCGATACAATTCTATGAGCGTTTTGGGTTCACCTTGGTTTCGCCCGTGGAAAAGGATAGACTTCTTCGGAAATACTGGAACATTCCTGAACGGCAGGTAGAAACGTCGGTTGTGTTACGGTTTACTCGATAGTTCAGGAGGATTTTGAAAAAAAACGGAAGCATCGAAGAGATAAGAACGAGATCCCAAGAGTATAATAGACTTGTTGCTAAGTAAAGGCAATCGTCACGAAGGGGCTTTTAAATAGGATATGCTCTGTTTTATCAGCTATGATAAGCGTTAACAGGGCTTTAAGGAGCGATAGGTTGATAAGAG
>CAYNTR010000111.1:0-6560 GCA_964400255.1 uncultured Halobacteria archaeon | reverse complement strand
TTTGAAGTATAGTGATAACCCCTAACAGCTAAATACTTAACTGCGTAAGTCCTAACCAAATTCATTTAAGACATTGCATTACTAACATAAAGAACACGCGGTGAGAACTATGCATCTGGGAACTACACTAGCAAAAATTCAAGCGCTGGATGACCGCGCAATGAACATTGCAAGGGCAAGGCAAAATAATCTCACAAAACCCGCACGTAGTTTGGGAGCCCTCGAAGATCTATCCGTAAAAGTAGCGGGAATTACGGGAAATCCCATGCCGAAGATAAAGGAGAAAGTAATTATAACGATGGCGGGTGACCACGGCGTTACCGCGGAAGGGGTGAGTGCATATCCAAAGGAAGTGACCGCGCAGATGATTGATAATTTCCTTAATGGCGGTGCTGCGATCAATGTCTTAGCACGACACGTGGGTGCGCGAGTTGTTATTGTGGATATGGGCGTCGCTGCGGATAGAGAGAATGAGAACTTGGTCAATAAGAAAATTGCTTATGGTACTGCTGATATGACACGAGGGTCTGCGATGACGTATGATGACGCGGTGCGGTCGATTGAAGCGGGAATCGAGGTCCTCGAGCTCGAGGCGGAGCGCGGCATGGATATTGTTGGCGTTGGTGATATGGGAATTGGGAATACAACGCCAAGTAGTGCTATTGCCGCAGTACTCACCGGAGAAGCGGCAAGAAAAGTAACGGGTAGAGGAACGGGCATTGATGACGACGCCCTTGAACGGAAAATAAAGGTAATAGAGCGGGCAATCAGCGTCAATCAGCCAGACAAAAACGATGCTCTGGATGTGCTCGCGAAAGTAGGTGGGTTTGAGATTGGAGGTCTGGCCGGTGTTATGCTAGCTGCAGCAGCGCAGAGAGTCCCTGTTGTTATTGATGGTTTCATTTCAGGCGCTGCGGCATTAGTTGCGTACAAGATTTCACCGGCAGTGAAGGATTACATGATTGCCTCGCATCGCTCGGTTGAACGAGGGCACTCGGTGATTCTCGATCACATCGGTCTAAAGCCGCTGCTTGACCTGGATATGCGGCTCGGTGAAGGAACGGGTGCGGCATTGGGGATAAGCATCGTAGAAGCGGCATGCAAAATACTGAGCGAGATGGCGACGTTTGACGAGGCTGGTGTCTCGAAACGCTCAAAAAACGTTATTTAACTGCTCCAGCACCCTTTTCCTCGCTTCTTCTAGCGAGAAGGAGAAATCCTCTACAATTTTACCTTTGAGAATCATGGGCTTGAGTAACGACTCCTTATTTTCTGGCGGAAGCTCTTTTGCTAGTTTCATCTCATCGGTAGTAACTTCGTCCAGACCCTTTCCTCGATATACCTGTTTTTTCCCTCCCCGCTTCCCGCGCTTCGCACACGGTTCCCCTTCTTTTTCAGTGATATCCAGTGCGAAATCGATGCACCGAGCGTTTGAAACACTTGTTCCCACTCCAAAGCCCGCGACACTACCTCTCAGCGCGAGCACCTCCTCCTCATCGATCCCCCCGCTAACAAAGATGCCGACATGCTTATACCCTCGAATATCAAGCTCCCACCGTACCTCTTCTATAATTTTTTTGAAGTCGCCCTTTCTCGACATTGGCGTATCGAGACGAACAGCACGTAAGGATTCCCCAAGCGCCTCGGCAGCCATTATCGCTTCTTGTTTCTCATCATAATACGTATCGCATAAGCAGATGCGTGGCACATCGTTCGCAATAACCTCGTCAAACGCCTTCCACGCCTCTTTCTGCTTCCCTTCGCCAAAGCATATGATCAACGCATGGGGCATGGTGCCTGCGGGTTCTATTCCGAGCCGTTCCGCACCGGCAACGCAGCTGACCCCATCCATTCCACCAAGATACGCGCATCGCTCGATCATTGCTGCGAGTGCCGGATGTTGCCGTCTCGTACCAAAAGAAATTACGGGTACGGGGCCGGCCGCCTTCTTTATCCGCGCCGCCTTCGTTGCTATCCCTGATTCGTGGCAGAGAAAACCTAATATGGGCGCCTCATATCGTGCAAACTCCAGATAATGGCCTTCAATCTGCAAAACGGGCTCGTAGGGATAAAAAATCGTGCCCTCCGGCATTGCATACACATCGATGTCCTTCCCTTCCAACAAATGAGCTACGTCTTCCAAACCAGTCAGGACGCCCCAGCCTCCTTTATTGGTGGTCACCTCAGCCACAACCTTGGGATTAATGCCCTTCTTCCGGAGCACCTCTTCCGTCCTGAGGAAATAGATATCCGTGGTTTTTCCTTCCAATATTTCCGCAATCGGTACAATTTTGAAATTCATTTCTACGATGGTGGGTGAATTTGCACGCCTTTGACGCTTTTGAGTTTTCCAATTTCCTCTATTAACTCGCCAGGTATATTTTTGTCAGTGATAATTGTGAGTTTTGGGGCATCCACTAAATAGGGGTCATCACTCACCGCTTGTCGTATGCTGAGTCCTTGTAGCGCCAAAAGGGTGGCAACTTCTCCCAGTATCCCTTTTTCTTTCGCATCGCGCGGATGTATGATAATCACGCTCAGCCCCAAAAACGGGGCAACTTCAGCAAGAAACGCTATAGAACGCATATTTTCAAATATCTTTTTCAAATCAGGATCAGTAAGAATCTTTTTCACGGTCATTTCAACGACTCGTCGATCCACGCCGATCTCATGTGCTATCTGCGTATGTGGTATTTCAACGCCGCCTGAGGCTACTTTTCCGTCAGGACTCACTTGGAATCCTCGCTCCAATAAGAGTTCTATAACCCTTCTTTGCGATGGTAATCCTTCAAACTTCTCTATTACCTCTTTCCACATCGCGTTTCTTTTCTCGTACTGCGTCTCTTTTTAAGAAAGCAGGCAAGCAGAATCAAGGCGTCGTTGCACTAATTCACAGAACGCTTTCTTATCTTATCCTCACCGATAACCCCGTTTCATTATATCCTCTCGTATTTCCTCTAATCTTCTCGCTGCCGTACCTACCTTCTCTTTCACTTCTTCTTCGACGGATTGCAGACTCACCCGTAAAGACCGCTCTTTCTCGCTTATATCCTTCTCTATCTTTCGTAATCGCTCATCGATGCTTAAGAACAAAAGCGCTAACATGCCGACCAATATCACTGCTGAAAATGCAATCGCTGTATCGTGATATCGTCCCCAGAGCCTGAACGTAATCACAAAGGTAGAGAAGACCATCACCACCGAGAATATTATATTTCGTGCTTCCATACTCCTCCCCCTTTTTTCTCCTCTTTATTTTTTTATTTTTCCCTCAGAAAGTCATAGCCATAATTATCTAACTTTACCTCTCTATTTAAATATAAGACATCTTTGTTTCTGAACTACCACACTAAGAGCAATGCAAAAAACAGTCATCATTCTTGCGGGTGGAAGAAGTCAACGATTCCAGTCGTTCGATAAATGCTTCCTCACGTTAAACTCGAAACCGCTCATACAACACGCCATTGATGGCTTAGCTGGTGTGGTAGACGAACTAATCGTGGCGGCACGAGACGAGCAGCAGGGGGAACAAATCAGAGCTGAAATACAAGCTAATTTCGTGTTAGTGTTTGATTCTTTGAACGGCTTCGGGCCACTTGCAGGCATCCTTTCGGGTTTAGAACGTGCTTCTTCTCCGTATTCTCTTGTTATCGGCTGTGATATGCCGTTTGTCAACAAAAAGGTGGTAGAATTCCTATTTGAACTCGCTGAGCGAGGTGCCTACGATGCAGTCGTACCACGCTGGGAAAACGGGATGGTGGAGCCCTTGCATGCCGTTTACAAACGGGAGCCAATGCTGGCGGCGATACAGGACTCGATAAAAGCAGGGGATGAGAAGATGTTTAACATGTTATCACGACTCAAAAAGGTCAATTTCCTTTCCATGAGTACAATCCGGGCACTGGATCCGGAATTAAAAACCTTTCGAAATGTGAATACGCCAGGGGAGTTGAAGAAGTACGCATCACTGGTTGAGGCGTAATAACCGGGCGATGCATACCTAAGCCTGCCTTTTAGTGGTTTTTTTAAACAGCTGCGAGAAAAAAATCCAAAACGGTGTTCGCTTACAATTCGCTATTCGTACTTTGCCTTCCTTTATCTGCTTCAGTATTGCTTCCTGTTCCGTGTTGTGCGTTTCGGCAACATTAATCTCAACCTCAACGGTTGCAAGCCCAACGAATTCCGCAGAATGTGCATCGCTTCCCGCAACGGCGGCGATTTGATGCCTAACAGCGGTTCTGCTCGCTCGTGCATTCGCCGTGCCGAAGAAATATCGGGAATTGAAGACTTCGATCGCATCTATGCCGGGATGCGTGCAATCTGTACCAATACTATGGCGAAACGGATGGAATGGGTGCGGTGCGATAATCAAGACTGTTTCATTCTTCTCGTTCTCTTGTTGCCTCGCTTTTCGTATGGTTTCCTCTAGAGGCACCTCTTTTTCTATTCTCTTGTCGAGGCCGAGCACGAGCACGTGACCCTGGAACGTTGATACTTCTATTCCAGGGATAATGATCAAGTCCCTGTTGTTATCTGCGACGTACTGTCGGGCAGCGTAGAAACCGTCCATTGTGTTGTGGTCACATATCGCGATCCCATCGAGCTTCTTCGCGATCGCACTCTCTACGACCTTTTCAACTGAATCGCGGCCGTCATGCGAGTAATTGGTATGCACATGCAGGTCGAGCGTTACGGTCTGGGTTGCGGGCATCGTATGTTTACCAAAATAGTCTGAGTTTTAATAATTACGTACGGTAAAAGAGTAGGCGCATCGAGTAATCACACAAGAGGCGCTACGATCTCTATTTTCTCGTTGTAATTGTCGAGCGTAACGAAATTATGTAATTGCATTGGCGTTACCATGCCCTGGATATTCATCTCGAGCTCCATCCGGCTCTCTATCTTCGTTATGTAATAGTGCTCTTTTTCGATCCGATACCTAATTGTATAGTTCTTCAGCTCGTCTTCATTGATCGTCTCTCGACCCATTCGTCTCATCTGTTCGATCACCTCCTTCCGGTCCGAGATGATATCCAACACCCAGCCATTCTCTTCCGTCTGCATCGTGACATTCGTAGCATTTTGTAAGAGCGAGTATTGTTGCTTCAACTGGTCTTGGCTCTCCCACACTCCCCGTTCCTCCAATTTCTGGGTCTGCCACGAGCCGAATGCTTCTCGTACGTATGCGGTATCATTGATGATTACCATCTCCAATGACTGATTCATCATCGTCATCGTGGTACGCAACTTCTTGTCGGGGTAATCGACATATCCCACGCCGCTCATCATCTCGATATCACCTTCGGGCATCGAGAGGTTGGTTACGAGTGCGAACCGATAGGTATGTATATCTTCTGAGGCGCCAACCGTTTTCGCGATCAATATCTGCGGATCCGTGATTTCACGGTGCGCGACGTAGTAGAGAGCAGCGACGAGTGCTACTACTAGGAGGATGAGCGCGATCACCACTTTCGTATCGATCGTTTTGTCTGGTTGTTGCGGCATTACCTTTTACAAAACACTTTTTACAAAAAATGACTACATGAAAAACACCTCTCGATAGTTAGGAATGGAGAGGTGTACATGTACGTAGGATTGGATGTGCATAAAAGGAATTGCTACTATTCGATGGTTGATGGGACGGGGAGAGAGGTGAGGAAGGATCGATTTCAAACAACGCACAAGGATCTGGAGGAGTTTGCGAACGATTTATCCGAGGAGAGTAAGGTGGCGATCGAAGCATCTGCTTCGGGCATTTTCGTGTATGAATGTTTAGAGGAGCAAAAAGTAGAAGTGCATCTGGCTCACCCAACGCTGGTCAGACCTTTTGCAAAACGACACGTGAAGACGGATAAGGTGGATGCAAACGTGTTAGCGCACTTACTCAGGATGGATTATCTCCCTGAGAGCTACGTGCCGGGCAATGAGCTGAGGGCTCTCCGAATCCTCGTGCGGCACCGTGTGAGCCTTGTGCGCTTGAGGACCTCGGTGAAGAACCGTGTGCATGCGCTCTTGACGATGGAGGGGCTGCAGCTTCCGGCGGTGAGCGATCTCTTTGGAAAACGGGGGCGAGAGTATCTGGAAGCGGTGCAACTCCGCCAGCCGAAAAGGGTGGCGTTAGATAACTACCTGAAGGTGCTGGACGTGCTCACCGAGCGGATAAAGGAGGTCGAACGAATCCTTCAAGAGAAAGCAGAGGTGACCGAGGAGGTGGAGTGGCTGCAGAGCATACCAGGTATCGGGTACCATAACGCGTTGCTCATCCTGAGCGAGCTGGGAGAGGTTGCGCGATTTTCAAGACCACAGAGTCTCGTCAGCTATGCTGGCTTGGCGCCAAAGGTAGCGCAGTCGGGCAATCAGGTACGCTACGGCCATATTAACCGCCAGAGTAACGGCTTTCTCCGGTGGGCATTGATTCAGAGCGCACGAGCTGCGGTGCGTTCCTCGACACCGAATCGATTCCAGCGAATCTATCAGAAGATCAAGACGAGAAGAGGCGATAAAGTTGCCATCGTTGCGACAGCGCGTCAGCTGGCTGAGTCGGTCTATTGGATCTTAAC
>CAYNTR010000110.1:0-6791 GCA_964400255.1 uncultured Halobacteria archaeon | reverse complement strand
GGGAACGGATTAAGTGGATCTATATCAGGAAAGGGAATCGTTGCGGTCAATTTCATAATGTCCGCTTCACTGATGACGCCAATAACCCTGCCTCGATCATCAACCACCGGTGCCCCGCTAATTCTCTTCGCCTTAAACGTCTCTGCAACCTGCTGAATTGTATCGCTGGGCTTAAAGGTTATAACGTCCGTTCTCATCAGCTCTTTAACCTTCACATCCATTCCCGTTAGCATTGACATCTTCCTCCTTTTCCTCATTCTTCATACAGTGAAGCCACAATGTCCGCTCTGGTAACGATCCCGACCAACTTACCCGTCTCATCCACAACGGGTAATCTATTAAAACCCGTTGAGTGCATGATCTGTGCCGCATCATCAATGAACGTATCCGGCGCTACAGTTTCAGGATTCGGTGACATCACCTCTTTCACGCTCATCGTGCCCACTTTTTCGATATCCCGCTGTATATCGTGTGATTTCTCACCGTGTATATGTAAAAGGTCCAGCGTTGTAACGATAGGGGTATACCAACGAAACGTGTCCAAGACCTTTAAAATATCCGCTTCACTAATTACGCCCACTACTTCTTCCCGGTCATTAACAACTGGCGCACCTGCGATGTGATTCGTTTTGAACACAGTTGCAACGTCTTGCACTGAATCGTCCTCCTTCACTGCAATCACGTTTCTTGTCATAATCTCTTCAACTTTCTCTTTCATTGCAACTCACCTGTTGTGCCATAATGTAGCCGTTGACGCTACATCCCGCTCCGTATACCAATCGCTTTTCGTATCACCTGCGCGATAGGTATCGAGCACACCATGTACCAGAACACCCAGTAGGGAAGGCCGAGCACAAACTTTGCGGTAAGTTCCCGTGCCCCGATTAACGGAAAAGACACCATTCCTATTGGGTTTGCTCCGACATACGCCCATATCCACATGAATATCGGTATCGTGATAATACCGATATACGCCATGGGCTTCATTTGCTGCCGGAACATGTCACCGGAAAATTGCGCTTGCTTACTCATTATCTCTGTCTTCCTCTTTTCGATCTTCTTTATCCGATGCTTGTTATTCTCTCGCTTCGCCTCCATCAACTCTTTTTGCAACTCGCGTATCTGCTTTTGATACTGCTTCGACTTCTCCATCAATTCCCAATTCATCGTGTATTTCTGTACCACCGAAGTGTAGATGCCTGTAACGACCGAGAGGATAAGTATAGTGATTAAAAAATTATCACGACCCACGGACGCCGCGAGAGGATCAAGAATAACACCCAAAGCTGAGGCCAGCCCTTCTCGAAGTCCCGGGATTATAAGAATGCCAAACAGAATGAAGAACCCCAAAGCCATGAGCATCGTTTCTAACAGCTTTTTTATCTGCTCTTTCTGTTGCTGCAGAAGTCTCTCTTTGCTCACCATTTTCGGGTTGCCCTATTGAAACTACAGGTCAAGCGTACTATTTAAAGTTTTAATGTATGTATCGAGGGGCTCTTTTGTCTCAGTGCGTATATTCGGTCATCATAGCATTCAGCACTGCTGCCACCGAGGCGTGAAACACCAAATCATCGTGTATACGCGCTGTTATTCGCCGCTTCGCATACTCGTCCTCGACGAAGTTGACATCCGGATAGGAAACATTTGTGAGAATAAGCCCGAAGGCCGGTGCGGGCTCTATGTGCTCCGTGATCCGGAGCTCCAGAAGGTCTTCTATCCATCGTTTATCTTTCGCACCACACCCAACCAGTTTCAGCGCAGAGACTATCTTTCGCACCATTTTGCGAAGAAAGCCGTTTGCTTCGATGTCAATGACAATGAATGAATTGCTCCTCTCCGGGGCTATCTCTATCCGCTTTATCTCACGTAGTGGTGAGTAACCTCTCTCCTCACGCTCCTTGCTATCCGGCTGCTGAGAGAAGTTTGAGAAATCATGCGTGCCGATTAAGAGCTCCGATGCGTCTCGCATCAGCGTGATATTCGGAGCCGCGTCTAATGGCCGTGGTAAAAAATAGCGATATTCGCGGCTGAGCGCATCCTTGCGAGCATTAAAATTTGACGATGGCTTTGCGAGGGCGAATACCCATATATCGTCGGGCAGCATACTGTTTATCATTCGGGGTGCCACCTTGGAATTCGAGGTATCGAATGAAACCACCTGTGAGAGCGCGTGCACGCCTTTATCAGTCCTACCGGCAGCGAAATAATTCGAGGATGCGCGATCTTTAATGATATCGAGTCTCTCGAGTGCTTTAAAGAGTTCACCTTCTATGGTTGGACCGCCCGACTGCGGCTGAAACTGATACCCATGATACTGCGTGCCGAGATAACCAAGTTTGAGTGCTATTCGTTCCATTTTCGACCTTCTATTCTAAGTTTCAAGAAGTGTGCGTTCTTAAATGCGATTTTTATACTATATAGGAAGAGATAAAAAGGGAGTTTAAAGAAAGTGAAGCTTATTTTTTGATTAACGAACGAGCACCGATATGAACGTCAGAACGATTCTTGTGGAGCCGAAGAAGGAAGCGAATATAGGTGCGGTAGCGCGTGTGCTCAAAAACTTCGGCTTCGAAGACCTTTACTTGGTTAATCCGCCTCATATCGGAAAGAAGGCGTTATCTGTTGCTTCTCATGCATACGATGTGCTCAGCACATGCACCGTCGTGAACTCGTTGGAAGAAGCGATTGCAAACTCTACACTTGTTGCGGGCACCACCTCCCAGCCTGGCATTTCGGCTAACAGGCATTTAAGAATGCCCTTCTTCTCACCGGAAGAACTCAAAAAGAAGGTGGAGGGTAAACGGGGGATCGTATCCCTTTTGTTTGGTCGGGAAGATGTTGGCCTCTTAAACGAGGAGCTTATGCTGTGTGACATTGTCGTCTGCATTCCAACGAGTTCCAGCTATCCGGTGATGAATCTTTCGCATGCCGTTGCGGTCGTTCTGTATGAATTGCGCGAGGTGGCAGCAGATTTTTCAGCGCGGGAATTAGCGGGTATTGAAGATAAAGAGCGCTTGTACGCACATCTAAGAACGTTTATGGAGGAGATTGGTTATAAGGAGCACAAAAAGGAGAAGACCTTGCTCATGCTCAGGAGAATACTTGGCAGAGCTGACCTTACCGCGCGAGAGGTGCAAACGCTGAGGGGGATACTGAGAAAAGCAGAATGGAAGATGAAAGAGAACGAAAAGCACGAAGACACCTGACTGATATCGTTACCTACCGGTCAGTCAGATAACCTGAGCGAAAGGTAGTTTATACTACGCGACTTTTTAGCATAGCTGTAAAAATTGAGCCAGTGGCGAGGTAATGAAAAGGACACTACTTATTGCGACTGGTGACGTGAACCGAGTGGGCTATCGAGAAGTGGTGGAGAAAATAGCTCGAAAACTGACCATCACGGGATTTGTAGCGGATCGTTGCAGAAGGAGAAGATCAACCGATAGACCAGTTCATTGAGCACGTAAGGATTGACAAATTCCCCATAAAGGTCGAGGACATTGAGGTGCAGTTTGCGGATGTAACGGGCGAATTTATCTATTTTGAGATAAAACGAGGAGACTGGGAAGAGGAGTTATTAGAGCAGTTAGATGCTCTTGGAACTTTACTTTACCGGATCGTTGAACTTAGTGAGTGAGGAAACCGTTTTGATTGGCATGCAGCTCCGAGAGAACCAGAACGGGATACTTGAGAAACAGGGAAGATACAACCATCGAACTGATACGCGAAGTAAAGGATAAAGTAGATCGAGATACCGCGGCTATCGTTACTGAGCTTCGGTCAGTACGCTCTTCCGCTACCAAGATGGGCGGTGAGTTTCTGTATAGCTACGCGCATAACAAACGATTCCCCCTGCATTCATTTTCTTTAGCGTGCCGAACTCAGCCGCAGACAGAGGTCGCGCTTTTCGGGCTGATTCCCTTTAGTTTCACACTACGATCGTCAAGCTCAACGTTTGACCGTTCGGCACGAAGATGACACTGATCCTATCACCCGAAGAGAGCTGCCGAGTTGGGCCTAACTCGAGCACCAATTCATCGCCAACTTCAAAATCGGACTTTGATAGTTCCTTCCTGTTCAGCGATCCCCATCCCTCGTAAACCACACCATTGATCCGCACCTCGAGGTTGTTAAATGTCCGGGCATTCACAAAATAAGACGGGTATGTGGAATTGACGGTAAACGCATCCACCACGGTACCCCCGCCCATATGGACTACCGTGATCCGATCCGAACCGACCGTAGCACCTTCAACGATAACGTTAACAGTTTTCATCTTCGTCGCACTCTGGAGCACGTTATAAGCGAACGCAACCACAAATGCCGTTATGACGATGACCACCGCGATCATCATAATGTCCCCGATTACCGGACTGACCGCTTTAGTGTCTTTCAGCATGTTCGTATCACATTATCATCGTGCAAAAAAAACAGACTATTCTATAAAGATAACGGTATGATCGGCTTTGCTCCAAAAGTCACTTTTGCTCCTAAAGTATGACGGTTGCTCCTAAAGTTTGACGTTAGATATATGGTTTTTTGCGTTTCAATTTTTGTCTTTGTAATTCAAAAAATAATTCTCCCTTCTTCATTAAATCATCTGCCATCCTCTTCTTTTTCTTTCTCCATTCGGGAGTTACTATTTCAGGTTTCATCATCTTAATATCCCCGAACTGTTTTTAATTAATTGGTTTAATAATTCTGCTCTAATCTCAGATGTTTTTTTATTTTCCTTATCATAAGTTTCTCTGATTTCTTGCATTAATTTATCTTCATCTTTAATTCTTATCGGGGTATCATTTTTTCTCAATATTACAATATCCGTTTTTAAACCAACTCCAATTAGAGCTTCAGCCCATCTCTTCGCCTTATATGCAAAAAATAAACCATCAATTTCTGGTATTGAGATATCATAGTTATATTGGTCGAAAAATATTTGCGAAAATGCTGAACCAGAACCTATTGAGCCGATTCCAAAATTGGTAGCAGATATTATAGTCCCATTATCTGTTATATAGCTAATCCTAGCTTTATTATTCTTATCAAAACCAGCAACAATGCATTGAAAGTTAAACCTAAAATTATTAAGCCACCCATAGACATATCCCCTAACTTCTTCTGGAACATTCCCAGAAGTTGGAAAAAAATCTTTTGATCTGATTCCTGTAACTCTAATGATCTCGTCATTGATTTCGATATCTCTTTGGCTATTAACAAACTTAGATATTTTTTCCACAATTTTATCGAAATCTGAAGAAGGTGTAACTTCAGAAGTAGCCATATCAGCATATAACGCCGATCCTGCAAAACCAATCCCAACATTCCCCCTCAAACAAATTTTTGGGCTAGTTCCTTCAGTTTCATAATCTGGGAAATCGCCTCCAAACGATGAAGTTAATAGCCTATCTGCTACCATAATAACGGTTTCACCCTTATTAGAGAAAGATGATTGTACTAGGGTCATACTACTATATCGGTTTCGTGTATTAAAAAGCGTTTCGCTTTTTACCTCCCCTCTACCTTCCACCACTCGTTTGCTCCTAAAGTCCTGCGTCTGCTCCTAAAGTCATGTGATTTTTCGACTTTTGGAGCAAAGCCGGTATGATCTAGCTTTATTTAAAAGAAATTCGTACTAAAAAATTGGGGAACGAGATAAGAGGACTCTTCGAATCACCCTCTTATCCTTCCTCTCTTTACTTTACCTTTGCGCTTTCGCTTACATCACCTTCACTCTCTGCAGTATGTCACCGGTTGGCTTTATAGTGTAATTACCTCAAGGAAATCAACCCTTTCAAAATCATGGTCAGATGTAGCTATTTTAGTGATTCCATCGTGCTTGCATGTAGCAGCGATTAAAGCGTCACTCGGAAGAAGCCTATACGTTCTCATTAACAGAATGAACTCATCCTTATCAAAATGGTCTTCAAATATGCTTATTCTCCCAGCTTCTAAAAGACCATAAAACTTTTCAAAATCACTTTCGCAGAACGAATAACCATTTCTTGAGATATAATCTCGGAAATCATGGACATCTCTAATATCAAGTTCATCGAATGCTTTCGTCCTTGCGATAACGAAAAGCGTCTCATTTATAACTATCCCTGACGTGCTAGCTAAGCTCTTCCATACTCAGTATATTCTCTGCTTTGTCAGTAAGAGAAGTTTCATAAAGGTAATTGATGAAGACATTTGTATCAATTAATATCATTCGCCTCAAGTTCAAATCTCCTTAACAGCTTTTCATCGCCTTTTCCCAATATGCCTCTGTATTCTTTTAGCAGATTTCTTTCTGTTATTTTTATGTGAATTTTAGTTCCCTCTGGTATCTCCACCTTCTCCAAAGGCTTAAACATACCTTTCTCATACACCACCTCTATTGTTTTTGTCTTTGTTTTTTGCCTCTTCATTACACCCCCTCTTCTATTTTATCTTATTATTTCAAATATAAAATTCTTCTGACAAGATTGTTTGCTGCCGCAAGTGCTCTTCATCAGAACTTCTATGAGAACTGGTTACCACCAGAAACGGTAGTGGATCACGGAGAAGCGGTGAAGGAACTTGTAGCGAAGCTTATGAGGACGTTATGAATAAAAAAGTTGTAAGATAAGAGGCATCATTCAATTCATTCGCATCCGCCTCTCATCCCTTTTTTGCGTTTTGCCGTGCATTTTCGCTTACGTCACCTTCACGCGTTGCAAGACGTCATTGGTTGGCGTGTAAACTATGGTAATTGTAGCGTCAGACTGAAGCAGTGGAACAATGATTGTCATCTCTTCACCAGCCTCAAAACT
>CAYNTR010000109.1:0-6797 GCA_964400255.1 uncultured Halobacteria archaeon | reverse complement strand
GATGTAGTCCTTATAAATTTCTTTCGGAAGATGGGGCGTTCGGAAGTACTGTTTTCGACAAAACTGATGGTGAAGAGTGAGCAACGTGATAAAAATCGTTACGGAAGACCAGAGAAGCATGACGCGAAAGGTACCTGTAAGGAACGCGCACGCGGATAATAGGAAAAGAACTGAAGGCTTTTTAACTGTGCAAAAATCATCTTATAATGGAAGCCATAGAAATGGAAGAAGTCGTTCGGATAGTGGAGGAGGAAGGGGCAACTTATAATAATCCCATAGTGATAGAGGGCTTACCCGATGTGGGGTTAGTGGGAACAATTGCAGCGTCTTATATCGTGGAGAAGCTGGAGTATAAAGAGATTGGCTACATTGAATCAGATCTCTTTCCACCGGTTATGGTCATACACGATGGCAAATTGAAGAATCCGTTTCGAATATACAGTGATGATGATGGAGACATCCTCGTGGTGTTATCCGAAGTTGCAGTACCGCCAAAGGCGGTTTATCCACTCACCACAGCTTTGGCGGATTGGTTTTATAAGATTGATACGACCCAGCCGGTCATCTCAGTGAAAGGCCTACCGATGAAGAATCGAATGGATATCGAGAAGCCCGAGGTGTTTGGTGTTGGGAACAATGAAAAGGCCGTCGCGGAGTTGAAAGACAAGCAGATGGAGCTCTTGGAAGAGGGATTCATCGCAGGTACGTATGCAATGATGCTCAGAGAGTGCGCTAACAGGAAGATAAGTGCGATCTCTTTGCTTGCCCAGTGTTACCCCGTTTATCCTGATCCCGGTGCGGCAGCAGCAGCAATAGAAACCATCAAGAAGTTCATAAAGAATTTTGCCATAGACGTCGGTGAACTCTTAGAGAACGCGGAGGAGATCAAACTCAAAGCTCGAGACCTGATGCAACAGACAACGCTCTCCGCTTCAGAGATGCAGAAGGGTATGGAACAAGACATGCCCATCATGTACCGGTAGAAGCGAATAGAAGAGGCATCACGATTTGATAATAAGAGAGAAGGGGTGAGAAGAGGAGGAATGGAAATAGAACATAGAATAGTAAAGGCAACGTGGGGCCATAATGGCAATTTAGAGCCTTTGTACGAAGTGGACAATCGAGAAGATGAGATACTCGTTACCTTTGACTTACCACGGGTAAACAAAGAGAACGTGACGATAAATACAACAAAGAACACGTTAGAGGTAATAGGGAAGATGAGCGATGCCGTTTGCTGGGAGCGGTGGGGAGTCGTGCAGAAGAAAATAACATTTCAAGCATTCCGGAAGCAAATCCAGTTACCCGAGCCCATAGAGCCGGGAGAAGCACATGCATCATTAAAAAACGGTATTCTCAGGATTACGTTGCCAAAAATTAGACGGAAGGTATTGATTAATATCGAGTAAATCCAGCGGCTGTTAGTGCACGGGCCAGACGACAAACCAGATCCTGAGAAGGCACACGTGGCTGACAAGAAAGGTGCTCGTTCAGGATATAATAGCTATGAGAATGTGTGTTGGATGAGGTCCTATTCATCACTCGGAGTTCTTTGATAAATGAGACCTGCAAGCAACCAGTGTCTCAGGTCTTATGGTTATGGCTCTTCTAATCAACGACACTCAGAGAAAAACCCAAACTCCTCGCTGAATGCGTGAGCATCCCGATTGACACAATGTCAACGCCTGAAGATGCGAAATCTTGTATATTTTTCAGGTTAATGCCGCCTGATGCCTCTAAAATTATGCCCTCACGAAGTCCTCGCTCGGTCAGCAACCGTACGCACTCCTTGACTTCCGCTGGGGGCATGTTATCAAGCATGATTATATCAACTTTTAATTCCGCAGCGCGGAGCGCTTCCTCTATGCTTTCAACCTCGACCTCGATTTTTCGTGTGAAACTTACTACTTCTTTTGCCTTCTTTATGGCGTTCTCCAACCCCATGAGCTTTATGTGATTGTCCTTAATTATCACCGCCCCGTGTAATCCAAAGCGGTGCGGGTCACCACCGCCGATGGCAATCGCTTTCTTCTCGTATTTCCTGAACCCGGGCGTCGTTTTCCTCGTCCCTGCCACCTTAACGTGCTCGTTTACTTCCCTCACTTTGGTTACACACGCGTTCGTTAATGTCGCGACACCACTCATCCGACCCAAGAAATTGAGGACAAGCCGTTCTGCTTCCAATATCTTCGCACCAGGCCCCTTTATTGTCAATATGGTATCCCCATTTTTTATTCTATCTCCATCTGCGAATTCCGTAGAATAGGGAACGGAGAAATAATCAAAGATCTGTTTCACCTCTTCCAAACCCGCAAGAAGACCGTCCTCTTTCACCGTTATCTCCGCTTTACACGTAGTATAGGGCGCAATCTCTTCGTAATCCTCCCGGCCTACATCTTCCTCCAAAAAACGCTCTATCTCCTTCAGTAGCATTGGCAAATAAAACTTATCTTATCAAAGTTAAGAATGTTTATCAAATTCCTCTAAAACACGGTTCTCTTCATTGTCACAAGATGAGAAAAATAAGGGTGGGTGTGGTTGGCTGCGGTGCGATCGGAAGCGAGATATGCAAGGCAATAGACACCGATGAGGTGAGCGGCCGAAAGCTGAACTTAGAGATGGAGCTGATATTCCTCATAGATACCCATCTTGAGAGAATAGAAAGACTCAGTCAAAACTTGAGAAAAAAGCCTGCCATCGTGAAATCTGATAGCAAAGATCTCGCGGAGATTTTAGAAGAGGTTGATTTGGTAATCGAGTGTGCATCGCAGGCTGCGGTTCGTGAGTTTATGATACCAGCATTACAAAAAGGGAAAGATATAATGATATTAAGTGTCGGTGCACTGCTCTGCGATCCCGGTCTTTTTCAAGAAATTGAACAGATCGCCAAGGAGAAAGGATGTAGTGTGTATATCCCTTCAGGTGCTGTTGCAGGTGTCGATGGACTTAAATCAGGTACTATTGGAGGAATCCGTTCAGTGGAATTAACGACGAGCAAGCCCCCCCACGGATTTCAGGGAAATGCGTATATTCGTGAACGGGGAGTGGATTTGTCTTCAATAACGAAAGAGAAAACATTATTCATAGGTTCTGCGAGAGAAGCGGTGGCGCATTTCCCGGAGAACATAAACGTAGCTGCGACATTGAGCATTGCGGGTATCGGTTCCGAGGCGACGAGGGTGAAAATAGTTGCGGACCCCGCAGCGAAGGAGAACGTGCACGAATTAGAAGCGCGAGGTGAATTTGGCAAATTATTGGTCCGGGTGGAGAACGTCCCTTCGATTACAAATCCAAAGACGAGCTATTTGGCCGCCCTTTCCGCAATCGCAACACTGAAGCGCATAGCAAATCCGATACGCGTTGGTACATAGAAGATGAAATGAAACAAAACGAACTGATCAAGGCATTTCTGAACCTCAAGGACGAGGATGAGGAGATGGTGGAAGCGTGTGCGCTCTTTATCGAAACCCAACGGGCGTATAGAGACGTAGAAGCACGTGTTATAAGCAGGAGAGAGGGCGATAGCGTCCGAAGGAAATTTATCAAGTATATGGGGCAGCATAGACTGAAGACAGTGAATGAGGAGAAAGGCTTGGGTGTAGATGAGTTTGCAATTGTCAAAGAGGGGGGAAGTGATGAAGCCGCGATTAAGCCTTTAAATCAGATTGACCTGTGGCTTCTCGCAGACTTTGAAGAGGTCTGTACGGCGTGGATGACCGAGGACTTTACGCAGGTACCGGGCCTGACAGATAAGATAATTGCTTTCTTGAATGATCCTCAGGTCGAGGATCTGAAAGAGCGGCTCGTGGAGCGGGATACGGAGCGAGGAGAGCGAATTTTGAGAAAGATTCTTGAAGATAACCCCTCCGAGATGAGTGTTCACGCATTACTCGTGAAGATTTACGAAAAAGCAGACAGAGTAGCTGAGGCTGAAGCTGAATACAAACGATTCCTAAGCGTGACCGACGACGAAGTTGTCTGGGCGAATTATGGAGACTTCCTCGAAAAGCGGGGGAGATATGAAGATGCTTTTGAGGCTTTTAAGGAGAGTTTTGAGGTCTGCGAGCGGATTGGACGAGAGGGGAAGGAACTCGGAGAGATCGCGAAGAGAAGCATTAATAGAGTGGAGCGAATGAAGAATCTCAAAGGCGAAGAGGCGAAGAAGGCACGGGAGTATCAGGAAGCAGTATGGTGGATTGAGGAGATACGCGGATTTACGGAGAAGACTTTGGTTAAGGAGATAAGAGACGCACAGGAGGAATTCCGCGAAGAGGAAGGGATAGAAAAGGTTGGTTTTGCAGACCTTTTCGATTTTTTAAACTGGTTTTCATTCACGAGAACGCGTGAAGATGGACGAACTCCGGGAATGGCGTATGCGGACGAGAAAGGGCTCAGTGACGAACTCAAAGGGAAGATTAAAGGGCTTGGGAACGCGATTAAAGGGACTTTTGAGGTCGTTCGTGCAGAGCAAGCCGCCTTTAAATTTGTGGCTAAAAATAGGGAAACAGAAGAGATGTACGAGGTGCGGGGCGATATTCCGGACATAGAAGAGGGGTTAATTTTTACCGGGACGCTCTATCCATGGGGTGATTTCTATCTTATCCGGGGGATTTTGAAAATGCACGATACAAATACGCTGGGAGATCAAACTTAGCTCGCGATTTGTTCGGGCTGATTTTTACGGAGCACGGAGTGCATGCATCGTAAAATTTGCACTTGAAGAGAGATCCGCATCATCAGTTATAGAGAGCGCATGGTTTTTTGAACTAAAACTCTTTTTACGAAGAGTTCCATAAGTTGTGCTAGGGTGGACGGAATGCCAGTAATAAGATTATATTACGATGATCTGGAGAATCTTACCGGTGCGAGTATAGGAGAGATAAAGGAACGCTTGCCACTGCTGTGCGCAGATGTGGAGCGGATAGAGGCGGACTATATGGATGTGGAGTTTTTTCCAAATCGCCCCGATCTCTTTAGTGCAGAGGGTGTTGCTCGTACTCTAAGACAATTTTTGGATATCGAACCCGGCTTGGCGAGTTATGCCGTGGAGAAGTCAGGCATCGACATGACCGTGGAGGCTTCCGTTCTGGACGTGCGGCCGTATATCGTGTGTGGTGTGGTCAGAAACTTACACTTCGATTCGAGAGGGATAGAATCGCTGATGCTCTTGCAAGAGCAGTTGCATCGCGGATTGGGGCGGAACAGGAAAAATGTCTCGGTCGGTGTACACGACTTAGGAAAGGTAAAACCACCCTTCAGGTACTTAGGAGCGGACCCCAGCTTCTCTTTTGTTCCGCTGGACTACGAGGAGGAGATGACGATGGCGGAGATTTTAGAGAAGCATCCCAAGGGGATTGGATACCGCTACATTCTCGAAGGTAAAGAGAGATACCCCTTGATTCTCGATTCAGAAGGAAACGTTCTTTCATTTCCACCCATTATTAATGGCGAGTTGACGAGAGTCACAGAATCCACCCAGGAGATCTTCCTCGATGTTACGGGCTTGAATGAGCATGTTTCGATTGCACTCAATATTATAGCCACGGCCCTTGCAGAGCGCGGGGGTGATATTCAATCGGTGGTGGTTCGCTCGCCCGACGAGAGCGGAGGGAAGGTAAAAGAGACGCCCCGGTTAGAGCCGTCAACGATGGACATCTTAGTAGCTGAAGCTAATTCGCTCATCGGTATTACTATAAACGCGGAAGAATGCAAGACCTGCTGTGAGCGGATGGGGCTCGGTGCGGAGATAAAATCCGCGGGAACGATAGAGGTGAAGATCCCTGCTTATCGCTATGATATACTCCATCCCTGGGACATCATCGAAGACATCGCTATCGGGTATGGGTATGACCGGATAAAGCCTGTGCTTCCCGAGACGCTGGTGATTGGCGAAGTGCATCCGATAGAGGAGCAGAAGATAGCGGTGCGGAACATAATGACCGGATTGGGCTACTTCGAGGTGTTTACCTTCACGCTGACCTCTGAACGGAAGCAGTTTGAATTGATGAGGCGAAGGGAACGAGAAAGCGAGAAGGTAACCGTCGCATCGCCGATCAGCACGGAGCATACCATGCTGCGGTGCTCGATTCTGCCGAATTTGTTAGAAATCCTCGGGATTAACAAGCATCGCGACTTACCGCAACGTATTTTTGAAGTCGGGCCAGTGGTAACGAATTTTGAGGAGCGGTACAAGCTTGCGGCTGTTTCAACACATGCGACGGCGAACTTTGCCGAGGTTAAGTCCGTGGTGGATGCAGTGCTCAAAGAGATGGGCATGGCCGATGCAGAGTTGGTGGACTCTGAGGATGGCGCATTCTTCGAGTATGGCCGACGAGCGGATATCCTGATGGATGGCACGTACATCGGCGTGTTTGGTGAGCTCCATCCCGAAGTCATCCTGAATTTCGGACTTGATCATCCCGTGGTAGGGTTTGAGCTGGACGTCTGTAACTTTACGTGAAGTGACTGACTGAACTGAGGTTGTCAGTATTACTGCAGGCAACTACGGGAAGATTTATATGTGACGTAAGCATATTTATATTTCATGAGAATTTTGATTTACTTCTATTTATGACCCCTCCTGTAAACCATCAAACCATTTTTTCAGTTTCGGCACGTATTTTTCGGCTTTTTTACCGCCTAACAGGCTAATTTTCCACCTTTTCTTGGTTTTTGTCGATAGCTCACGCTATGTTAGACGACTCCCTTCTTTCTGAGTGTGCATAGCTGATAGAGGTTAAAGCCAAAGGCGGTAAAGATCATCTTTACGTTCACCCTCGGCACCGTGGTGACCAGCA
>CAYNTR010000108.1:0-6911 GCA_964400255.1 uncultured Halobacteria archaeon | reverse complement strand
GAGGTTAAAATGGCTCTGCTGCCGGCGGCAATGCGATAATTGTTGGACAGCCTCTCTGCTGCGAAGAAAAGGCGATTGCAATACCGATGATCCCTAAAGATGCTGCCAAAGCGGTTAAATCTTCACGGAGCACGAGATGGATGCCCAAATATATCCCAAGTGCAAGAACCGCATATTGCGTTGTTCTCGCCAGTAACTTTGAATTGCGCAAGGTGAGTTTATCATCGAGAAATCGCCGCATTACAAAGTAGGAGACGTTACCGACGATTAAGGTGAGAATAAAACTAAATAAGAAGAGCAAAAAGGACTCCAGGGTTACATTACCGATAAAGATACTGTCTCCCACCATCAACTAGTATATTCTATTTTTGTCTGTTTAAAAATGCCCTCATTCTCTCTTCCTTCTCCCACACGGCGGTTCATTGTGAACAACTATAGCTCTCCCACAGGGTGATCGCTCATTGCAATAATAAAACTAACGCTCTGGAATTACCCTTCTTATAGCGGCAACCCCAGCCACTCAAAAACACCGACCATTCTCAATGCGATGTAAACCATCACCGCAATAAAAATATATCGGAGCTGCGTTGCAGGCAGCTTATGCGCAGTTCGAGCACCTAGTTGAGCTGCTGGAATGCTCGTTATGATCAAACATGCCCCTGCAAGCAGATTGATATAGCCAAAGGAAAATGGTGGCACATTCGAAACGGTTAGACCGTTAATGAGATACCCGAGAACACCGCCAAAGCTCGTGAAGATCATCATTGCGAGTGACGTGCCAACCGCGCGATGCAGCTTTACTTTTAACCCCAGTGTTAGTA
This sequence comes from uncultured Halobacteria archaeon, assembly GCA_964400255.1. Lineage (GTDB taxonomy): Archaea > Halobacteriota > Syntropharchaeia > Alkanophagales > Methanospirareceae > JACGMN01. Next base: position 6,090 of record CAYNTR010000108.1, on the reverse strand, counting down.
CGGGAACCAAAAGTATCCCCCCACCTATGCCGATCAGGCCACTCACCATGCCGATAGCGAGCCCCAGGCTAATCCAGAGAAGTGGCTGCTCTTTTGAGCCTTCTTCAACCTCTGAAAGATTTCCCATCAGCATTCGAATTGCACCAAGGCCAACGATGAGTCCAAAGATGGGCTTCAGAAGCTCTGCACTGAGATAGAGTGACGTTATTGTAGCGCCCGTCATTGCTCCAAGCGTACCACCAATGCCCAAAATGATCCCTGCTTTCCACCATACCGATTCTTTTTTCGCATGGGTCATTGCACCACTGAGTGCGGTTGGAAAGATAACGAATAGACTGGAGCCAAACGCAAGCTTAATGGCAATATCAGCCGAAACACCCAGTGCGGTAAACAGCCAGAACATCACGGGAACCATGATAAAGCTGCCGCCAATACCGAGAAGCCCCTGACCAAAGCCAACAGCTATGCCAGTCAATGCCAGAATGACGAGTGCAGTTATAAGGGAGATGGCCATTTTTTAGTTAGTACATTAGCGTTCATTGTAGTAACGCTTTAAGTGCTGCTACCTCATCGGGAAAGTGCTTGATCAACCTGTTCTTTTTCAAATTCTCTTTGACGATCCACCGAATATCGGGGTCCTGTGAATCTATGAGTTGATACAGGTATTCAAACCCTTCTTTTGGAGTTGCTGAGATAACAACACTTAAGGAATAACCCAATCCTTTTTGCAAGGTTTTGAATGCTTCGGATTTACGGTCACAAGCAGTGCGTATACGGTCAAAGATCATTTTATGCAGTGCTAATGCCGTTCGTGCAGTTTGCGTGTCTCGCAGCAAGGCGGGTTCCGCCACGCCTGCTGCTACCGCTCTCATGGCAAGCCAATTGCCATTCAGAATCCAACTTTCTAATTCGTTCAGGGTCTTGTGCCGTTCTTTCTCTATCATTTTTTGAATGCCCATAGCCACTGATTCTCTTATCCTCCATCGTGGATCAGCTGCTAATTCCTTCAAACGCGATAACGCTTCTTGGAAATATGGTGCTGAGACTGAGCCAACAGCCCCGAGAGCGCAGGCGCCGCAGAACGGGAGAAATTCCTTTGGATCGTTTACGGGTGCCTCGTCTGCAGCAAACAGGATTAAGTCCAGACAGAGCTGCCACAGCTTTTCAGGCTCTTTTGCGTAACGTTCTTTAACTACCTCAGCAAATGCGTATGCGTATTCTAAATTAGCCCGACGCCCGGGCAGATTACTCTGTGAAACGAGATACGCGATGAGCTTCTTTTCATCATCGGTTTGAAGAAATGCATCGAATAACTGAGCTAAATCACGTTTATAATCTTCTTTCTTGCTCATTTTGACGCTCACCTTTTACTGCAAGGACGATTTCAACCGGCAACCCAAAAAGTGACATCAAGGTAACTTCACGGATTTGGAAGCCAGCGTCTTCCATCGCCTTCTTGGCATACATAGGGCGGCAATCCAGGAACTTAGGGAACCTTCGATGTCCCCATTCGTACAGGTTCTTCATCCACCTTGAACCTCCCGTTTTGGATAAGGAAACGACGCACATTCGCCCACCGCGTCGAAGAGCTCGCTGGCACTCTGATAACACCTCTGGGATCTCGGGCGTATCAAAGAGTTCCAGTGTAAAACTCATGAATATGGCGTCGCAGAATTCGTCTTCAAAAGGAAGGTGTTCCGCATCGCCACGTGTCAACCTCGCTCTCTCTGAAAGTCCTGCTTCACGTACCAGGGCTTGCGTGATATCTATCATCCGCGGCGAGAGGTCTATTCCGTAAACCCTTCCCGATTCACCGACTGACTGCGCCAGACTCATTACGCCATGGCCCGTCCCAAATCCAATCTCAAGAACTATCTCCCCTTCCTTCACGTCCAGTTGCTGTAGGCCCGCGTCTCGCGCTCTTTTCTCCCAGATTCCCTCCAAGAAATCATACCAACGGCTTATTCGATCGTATGTTTCCTGGGCTTCAACTTTGGATCGTGTAACACTACTTATCTCTTCACGCTTACACATTGTAACCAGTTGCTTACAGTTCTGGGATTGCCTCACCCAGCATAGCGGGAGGTGTGACCTCATCAAATGCGTTTACAACCACTGTTCGATTTGCTTCTGGGAGGTGGTAAGTTTGTGTGCTGAAATTTTTTCCAACGCCTTACTCACGCGTTCTTCCGAGAAATCATGCTGCTCGCACAGAAATTCCTTTATTTTCTCCTCATCGAGCGTTCCCCATACTACTTCATACGACTCATTCACGGCGGGATGCAAGAATATCGCTCGAACGAGTTCGTAATTCTCAATCGCCTCTATCTCGGCCTCAGACAGGAGCCGTTCGATGCTGTGATGCTCTTTTATCAGCTTGAGTGCTTTCTTAACTCCTATACCCTTTAGACCAGGATTGAAATCCGTACCGATGAGAATTGCAAGGTCAACCAGCTCCTCTCGGATTATGCCATATTTCTCTTCGAGTTCCTTAAGCGTCACCACTTCGAGCTGCGCTTTCCTTCGCGGAGCACTGAGGTTTTTTATCATAACGGGTGCGCCAAAAAGCAGTGAATCGTAATCCTGCGAAGAAACAAGCTCTGCATCACCCTTCTGAACCATATAGGCGGCCTGAGCCTCTCCTTCCGTTTCCGCCTGTACACAGGGTATGCCGAGATACCTCAAAAGCGTCTTGGCATCCGTAATTATCGTTTCGTCGATTCGTGCAGATGCTTTCGCGAATTTTAACGCTTCCTCAGGGTAGAGTACCTTTGCTTCTTCCCATTTCCGCGTCGCCTCCTTTCTCCGTTCCGACCGTGCTTTGATAACCGCGGCTTTCAAGTCCGAGGGTTTGCCATCAAAGACAAACACTGGTTTTAGCCCCGCCTCGATCAAGTGGGTCGTGCGGTATATCAATCCGGAGAGATGCGAGGTTATTCGTCCCGCGGAATCCTTCAGCGGCGTGCCGTCTGGCTGGCGAATGATGCTCAAGAACTGGTAGAGTGTGTTGTATGCATCAACCGCAACGATTTTACCCGAAAGCGCTTTCAGTGTCGTTTGTTTTGGCTCAAACAGCTCACCAATATTCACACCCATTTTTATGCTTCGCTTCTCTACACTTATCTTAGCAGAGAAAGAAATAAAATAAGGTATTTGTATAGTACTAAAGGTCTCAGATGTGCGTAGCACTCAAACAGGATACCTTAACCAGAAACGTAGCCGAAGAGGATAAAAATGGACGTCGTTGAAGTCTTGATCGAAGGGGGAAAAGCGAACCCGGGACCACCGTTAGGGCCTGCACTGGGTCCGCTTGGCGTTAATATAAAGGAAATAGTCAGTTCGGTAAATGAGCATACGAAAGATTACGCGGGAATGGTCGTCCCCGTGAAGATACTCATTGATGGCGGCAAGGTAACGATAACGGTGGGCATACCACCGACTGCAGCGTTAATCAAGAAAGAATTAGGCATTGAGAAGGCAAAAACCGACTCGACCACTGATTACACGGGCGATATCTCGATAGAGCAACTCAAAAAAGTAGCGATACAGAAGCGCGAGGGATTATTGGCCTCGTCGTTAAAAAAAGCTCTGAAAGAACTGGTAGGCACGTGCGTGTCAATGCGCTTGAAAGTAGAAGGAAAAGATCCAAAAGAGGTACAGAAAGAGATAGACAAAGGTGTCTACGATGAGGTGTTAAGCGAATAAAATGGAAGCAGAAGAGCTCGTCGGAGCTGTACAGAAGGTTTTAAGTTCAAAGGAGCACGGATTCCTTGAGGGCGTAGACCTCTGCATTAATTTGAAGAATATCGACCTGAAACAGCCGAAGAACAGGATCAATGTGGATGTCGTGCTACCAAAGAAGGTCAGAGAGCCGAAGATTGGCGTTTTCGCGTCTGGAGAAGTCGCGTTAAAAGCGAAACAGGCAGGTGCGGACGTGATAGATCCGGAAGAACTCAAGCGAATGGATAAGAAGAAAGCACGCGCGTTGGTACAGAAATACGATTATTTCGTTGCTGATACCGCGCTGATGGCGCTCGTTGGTAAGAGTTTAGGTACTGTTTTAGGGCCGCGTGGGAAGATGCCGCAACCGCTCCCACCGGGCGTTGAACCGGCACAGATTTTAGCGCGATTGTCCAAGATCGCACAGGTAAAGTCAAAAACGACGACGATATGGGTGAATATCGGTAAAAGGGACATGGCTGCGAAGGACATCGCGGAGAATGCCGCTGCGGTGCTCAAAGCGGTAGAATCAAAGTTGGAACGGGGCTGGCAGAATATCGCCTCGATTTATATGAAAACGACCATGGGCCCGGCCATCAAGGTAGCGTGAGGAAGACCGATGAAGAAGAGAGTAAAACGAGCCAAGCAATGGAAGAAGGAGCAGATCGCTGCTCTCACGGGTTTGATGGACGCCTACCCCACGGTGGGTATCGCGAAGATACGAGGATTAGGCTCTCACCAGTTACAACGTATCCGCAAGGATTTCGAGGAGAGGGCACTCATACGCGTATCGAAAAATAGCCTGATTTCGCTTTCGTTCACAGAAAGTGGCATGAATGATATGGTTGATTTAATCGACGACCAGATGGCGTTGATCTTTACCAAACTCGATCCGTTTGACCTGTATAACGTCCTGGAAAAGGGGAAGGTGCCCGCGCCGCTCAAAGCAGGTGCCGTCGCTCCGTTTGAAATCGCAGTGGAAAGCGGCCCGACCTCATTCAAGCCGGGACCGATCGTCGGCGAATTACAGAGCCTGGGCATACCGGCGGGCATTGAGGGGGGTAAAGTCGTTATCAAGCAGCGTAAGGTCGTGCTGAAGGCTGGTGAAAAAGTAGCTGCGCCGATGGCTGATATCCTCGCTCGACTTGGCATTTACCCGATCAGGGAAGGGTTGGACTTGAGTGCCGTGTATGATCGCGACGGGAGCGTACTCTTCACACCTGATGTGCTGCATATCGATGTCGAGCAGTACGTGTCTAACGTGCAGGACGCGACGAAAGCAGCGTTCTCACTTGCAACGCACCTCAAGTATGGCTATCCAACGCGGTTCACGATTACTGATCTGCTCTACGAGGCGAGTGACAAAGCACGAAACGTGGCGTTCAGTATCGCGTATCCAACGTCGGAAACCATAAAGCCGCTGCTACAGAAGGCGTATATGGAGGCCAGAAACCTCGCACTCAATGCGGAGCTCTACACGAAGGAAACGATGCCCGCGTTGCTTGCAAAAGCCGGTGCACAGGCACAACGGCTGAAATCGGTTGTAGGGGAGTGAGTCCTGCGTTTTTTGGGACTCCCACTGTTTCTTTTCTTTTTTCTTCTATTTACACGTAACAGAGCTCATTTGAGCGATTGAGTGCACGATAGATTTTATTCCATCATTATTTCAGTGATTAGCATATCGCACCTTAGCCTAAACTGTGGAAGAATGCGAAAGTGTTATATGAATCAAAGGATATTCCGGAATTATAGCAGTGATGCGTATGCCCGTGGTTTATCATGCGGAATTTCAGTACACAGAGGATCGAAAAGAACTGACGCTCACCAGCACGCTGCCCGATGGCACAAAGGACACGAGTCCTGTTGATACCAATATCATAAACCAGCTTGAAGAACAGTGTTGTACGTTCACATGGAATGAAAAACCGCATTTATCAGCAATGTCCCATAAACCATGACCTTTATAAGTACCCGATCTAATAACTTACTCCATGGCGGGAGCAAATTCAAAAGACCAGATATGTTTGAATCCGGATTGTCTGGACTACCGAAAGAGGAATACGGGCACCATCATCAAGAAAGGCTTTAATGCCAAGGGCAACCAGATGTTCAAATGCAAGACCTGCGGTGTGAGATTCCCTGAGACCAAAGGCACGGTATTCTACAAAAGACACCTCAAAGAAGAACAGATCATCATGATCTGCAAATTGCTGGTAGAGAAAAACGGAATAAGAGCTATTGAACGCATAATGGAGATCCATCGCGACACGGTATCAGACATCGTAGAAGACTTAGCAAGACACGCAAGGGAAGTAACGGACTTTTTGATTCGAGATGTTGGGCTTACTGAAGTCCAGGTAGATGAGATGT
>CAYNTR010000107.1:0-6925 GCA_964400255.1 uncultured Halobacteria archaeon | reverse complement strand
TGAGGTTAAAATGGCTCTGCTGCCGGCGGCAATGCGATAATTGTTGGACAGCCTCCACCAGTAGTACAATTATATCATATCAAGGCAAGGGAGGTTTATTTTCACTTTTTGGATTTGACACCCGCTGTACTATTCATCAGTAACGCATACTAGAACTCATCTCCTTCCATGTTCATGCAAGAGGCAGTTTAGCCGTGTGTGAGCTCAAACGATAGTAATAACAGCTTAGACACATCATGTACACTTTTTAGGATTCACACGAAGTCAAACCAAACGTTTTAGAGAAGTGCGGAGCAAAGCATACATACATCACGCTCGTTCTATTCGTTAGCACCGAGCGCACATCCTCTACACTGACCTGATTACACCATCGAACTGCTGTGGACATTAGCTCTCTTCTTGTGCAGTACACGTCATTTCTTCAATTTCTTGAGGATATAGACACGGAGCGGGCACTCACAAAAATAGGCACCCCCAAACCGGAACGAGAATTTGCAATCTTCAGGATTCTCTTCCAAGCACTCGAGAACCGCTTCTATCCCCATGTCTCGTGCTCTGCACAGATTTTGTAATCCCGATTTCACACATCGAAAATCCTTGGGGCACTTCATGCCACCAACGATCTCTTCTATTTCGCGCTCAAGATCTTCTTCCATTCTGCATCTCCCTTAACATTAAGGTATGAACCACAGGGACAAAAATATTGCGTTGTTCGCAGCTTCTTACCTTATCGAGTAGTGCACTGGATTTCCACCACCTGGCTTAAGTACTACATGACATAATTGTTGGGTCATATTTTCTTGGGATATTCGACCGCGAAGTAGTTTGAAATTCGCTCCTGCAACTGCTCCACGGTTGGGCTATTTGAATTTGCTAAGACGTTCTTCTCGACATCGGCGAATACTCGTTCGACGTCATTCATCCAGGATGCGTTCGTGGGAAGATAGACGAGTTCAATCGCTTGTCCCCTCAGCATTTCGGGCAGTTTCTTCGTGACGTGCGCAGACCAGCAATCCAAGATCGCATACAACCGATAGTGCTTATTTCGTTGCTTGAATCGGGTGAGGGCATCGCCAACCTCTACGTGCGATTTCTGGTCGTAGAATGCGTGCAGGACCTCGTGCGTGTGGACATCATAGGCACAGATCAGCTCGAAGAGCCCACGTACATTCTGTTTGGCATCTATCTTCGGTGGTACGCTGGTATACACCTTTCCCCCGTACTGTTTCACTGCTATTGTTCCCTTCTCGTCAAAGGACACCACTCGCCCTTTCCTCGGTCGGCTCGCCCGCAATTCGTCGATTCGTTTTTTTTATCCCCGTAGAAGGGATCCTTGCTCGCCATCCACTTCTGCGCGTTCTTCAGCGTGAGCTTCGCTTTGGTCAACCGACGATGGACCGTTCGATAGCTAATTGGATGGCCCTTCTCCGTTATGTATGCGCTCAGTTTCCGCACTGACCACGTGGTGAAATGCAGTCCAAGATTCTCAGGTCGCTCGCAAATAAGCGATGCGATCAGGTCATCGTGCTTCACCGTATACTTCTGGGGCCGCCCCGTTTTCGGCCGCGGCGTCAGCCCTTCCAGTCCTTCGTCGTTGAATCGATCAATCCATCTCAGGACATACGACCGCCCCCGTTTGAGTTCATTGGTAATCTCCGGAACGGGCATCCGTTGCGACGACAGCTTGATAACCCTTGCTCTGTCCCTGACGTTCCGGTCACGACTGCGGCATAAACGCTCGATTTCAATAGCTTCGCCTTCTACAAACTCCCGTACGAACCGGGTGCAGTTTCCATGCATGTACCCTTCACGTAGAGAATAGGGCACGCCTTTTTATAAGTCTTTTCTTTTGGCACGTTGTACTTAAGACTGCGAGGAGTCACCTCGGGTTTTGGCGTCAGCGGTTTCGTATCAATAACGCACAACCTATTTATATCGGTACCTTATTTAAGAGAGCGAGTGATTATGGATTGAAGGTAGAGTGACGAGTAAAAATGGAAGAAATATACCTTGTCGAACTGGCGAAGCATATCGTTCGATTAGAGAACGAGATTAAAATTGAGTATGTTAATTCCGGCCAGATGAACCGACCAAAAGGGATCTTATTAGCCGATTGTATGAGTTATTGCCTGTATCTCGTGTTAGACCTGATAGATAAAATGGACCAGGGCAGAAATGAGGAAATAATGGATCAATTAATGAACAGCGAGGATTATTGTAAACATGCAGGCGATCGGTTACATGCCGAATTTTTCTATACGCTTTCGCAATTACTCGCCACCAAGTACAATATCACCATGCTCCGAGGGGGAGCGATAGGGAGAAAGGAGTTCGAGCAGAGTTGGAAACGAACACAGCAAGAACTTGGGATCTGAGACGATACGTGAACGTAAGAGAATGCAGCAGTAAAGAGAGGCTCTTGAGTTTTAATCGAACGTTCTTCGAAAGAAATTTCGATCAACGAACGTTAAATCTACCTTTTGTGCTGATTTTACCGCCTTTCTTCCCGCGTGCTTCGCTCTTGTAAGTCACGCATAATCTTTAGAATCGATGTAGAGTTGGCACAATTTGCTACTTTCATCTGGGGGTTTTGTATCGGTCATTTCAGCCAGTTTTTAGCCATCGGTATAATAATCCTAGGGATAATTTTTAACATCTCTTCATTCCAAATATCAAAAATAATTCTTGGTGGTATTATCTTATTAGCATAAAGAGATGCTAAATGCCAATAAAACATGTGAACTAACCTCCTTTGGTGATGAAGCGTTGTTTTTACAAATTCCAAGGGTTTCTCCCCGGGCTTTCCGTGCATTTTTTGGAGTGTTCTCTTTTCTTCATCGTATTTTTTGCCAAATTTCTCCATGAGTGTTTCTTCATTCTCATTACACTCATCTCTGTAGAATTCCCAGAGAGTTTGAATTGCGTATTGCATCTCTGGTTTGCGATATTCCATTTGTAAATTGACAAGAACCTGATACACCAAATTTCTTTTCGTTATAGTGTAGAGATAATAGGTGACTGCTGCTGCAATTATGGCTGCAAAAGCGCTGATAACCGAAATTAATCCTTCAAACATTTTTCTATTATTTATGAACTATTATACCCGTACTTGTTTTTTAATTCCTCTCTCTTGGTTGAATAATCGCCGGAGCTTATTATCTGTTTCCTAACAAGGTCTTGCAAAAGTTCTACTTCTTTTTGATACTCAATCTCTTTTTTCTTCTCATTATTTGCGGTATTTTCTCTACTTTTCTCTTCTTCTTCTAATCTTCGAATAGCTGGTTCCGTTTCATCAAAAACCTTCCGGTCAATTTCTCCCATTGCATAGCGCTTTTGTAATATATCCAGCGGCTTTAAGTTCTTATATGCTTTAGTTGTTTGTATCCGCTCCGTCAATCTTGAACCAAAGTAAAAGCCGATAATAATAACATAGACATATAGAAAATTTTTAATTATGTCTGCACTTATTGGTGCACTTGTGGTCGTAACAATCTCATAATTGGTTATGGTAACTGTCGAATTGACGATTGTCTGATTGTTACATGTGTCATTTTTGACGGTATCACATACCATCATATTAGAGGTTGAATTGGATAAAGTTTTATTCACACTAGTAACATTCGATGATGGCAAATAGCCTGTTCCTGCAAACGACTGCGACAGCAGAATGATATACATAACTGTCAGGGAAATTACTAAAGCCCTTCTTACTTCACCTTTGTTTAATTTAGTTGCGGAATTATTTCTTAAGGACAATACCAGCGGAATTAAAAAGCTCGCAATACCCACAATTATTAAAATTATCTCCGCAGAATAAAATTTTAACAACAACCATATACCCAGAATTATTAAAATCAGCTCAGTTCCCATTTCACCACTTCTCTTTCAGCCCTTCTTGTGCAGGAGCGGCTATCCTTGTGCTTATGTTCTTTTTTATACTTATATAAATCTTTCTATTTTTCACTGATACTAATCGAGAGCGTGCCGACTTCCTAGAACACCGGCCTCGGATACAGATCGTCGATGTAGATAACCTCAAACGGCAGCCGTTTCGAGTTCATCACTCTCTCTTTTAAATGAACACTAATAAACCCCTTATTAAATCGGCGTTCTTTACACGAGAATTGTATGTTCAAGCACTATTTTTACGCCAATACCGATTAGAATGAGCCCACCGATAATCTCTATTTTATTCTCAAAGAAGTGCCCGGAGATATTGCCGACGAAAACGCCGAGAAATGAGAGCGCAAATGTTACCAGTCCTATTATGATGGCGGGAGTCACGATAGCCATCTTTAAGAATGAGAGGCTCACACCAACGGCCAGCGCGTCAATACTCGTTGCAAGCGCGAGTATCAAGAGCACCGTAATATTCAAAGGGTCGATTTCGCGTTCAATTGACTCCATCCGGGTCGATTCGTAAATCATCTTGAGACCAATCAAACACAAAAGTCCAAAGGCGATCCAATGGTCAATGCCCGTAATAACCGCTCGTGCGCTCAGTCCTCCCAACCATCCGATCACCGGCATAAACGCCTGGAACGAGCCAAAGAAGAGCGCAATCGTGGCAGCGTTACTGATTCTGAGGTCTTTTATCGTGAGGCCGCTGGTAATCGATACGGCAAGGGCATCCATTGCCAGTCCAACTGCAATCACTAATATGGTGATCCCGTTCATTCTGCTCTCTCTTTTCTTTTGTATTCTTTCAGCTCTATAAAGCAGTAAATGGCTTAACGTTTTGCGCTGAATCGATCTGCTCCTACTGATGGTAGGTCACGCAAGGTCCTTAGCACCATAACTGCAAGCACTTCGATCACTCTTCTTCGAGCGTACCGACTACTGGAAACCGTTCGAGCAGTTCAGCACCGTGTGGGGCCTGTTCAAGGCTATCGGTCAAATCGTCGCCAGCTTTGTGGGTGACTTGATGATTCCCATTACGCCAGAGAAAACTTCCGGTTACATCGTATACCTTCCCAGCGAAGGCTACGTATGCAGGAGCTCCGTCTTTGCCGTTATACCGGGCAAGTTCTTTCTTCGTAAACGTTCGCATCGTTGTAACTATTAACAATGCTCGACTGGTGAAAAAGAAAAAAAAGAGTCCTAAAATAGGACTCCACGTTGACGACTCGTATCTATTTCAGGAACTTTGACACAAACGGAGAGGTCTCACCTCTGCGCAGGAAATGTCCCGAAGGTCCTTCGCCCAGGAACTCCGAGAACCAGGACTCATGCTCGATTTCTTCGTTGAGTATCGCCTGAGCTAGGTCATAGGTGCGGTGATCCTTGCCCGCCGTTAGATTGCAGATATGCGTATAGGCACGAACTGCGCATCGTTCAGCTTCCACAAGAACCTTCAAAATTGTGTTCACATCGTTAATGTCTTTAGGTAAGTATGCGGGCGGGCATCCTGAGATATCATGGAACTCTTTCATATCTCTCGGCAAATGACCTCCAAGTTCATAAATTCTCGGCACGATGGCTTCGAAGTGATTTCGGTCTTCAATGCGAGCAGTCTCCGCAATCTCCTTGATCCCTTCGCCTTCCAGTCCAATGAGATTGAACCGAAGTATAGTATAGTAGTAGTATGTCGTTAGTTCTGCTGCGGCGTTCTTGACCAAAAGTTCTACCAATTCGTCAACATTGACCCCCGACCTCTCCACCATTTCACGTGTTACCTTAGCCATAGTTTCACCACCTGCTCTTAATTAAGCTGTGTAATAAAAAAAAGTTTCTGAGTTATTTTGCTCTCTCGTGTCGTTCCTGATGGGAATATAGCCATCTTTTATACCAATAGGGTCTAGTGGTCAATTTCAATAATCAACGCGCGCACTGACTTTTTAAGACACATGTTGTTTGCAAAGACATATAATCGCTGAAAAACGTTAAAAGGGAAAGTCAAGAGGCTTTGAGCTTAGACAACTGAAAAATATTAGAAGAGCAAGAAAGGGATACTTATAATAGCCAATGAACACTTTTAACAGCTCCGGCTCTTACAAGTTAATTTAGTAATGGCCTTTTATATTTTCATTGTCGTCAAACCATTTTAAGGGTTGACCCCCTTTAACGCTTTCTTTTAAGCGTTCAAATCTTTCATTTAATATCGGATCCAAGGGGTTAAATTTTCCCTTTTTAAAAAAGAATTTATCGATAGAGAGATCCCCTTGTTCACCTCTATCCCTGATAATTTTGAAAACACGATACGCATCAAGCAAATAAAAAAATATAAAAACAGACACTAATATAAAAAATAACCAGAGATAAGAGCTAAATTTTGTACTGAATGTGGCCATAAGTACTAAAGATAAAAAAAGAAAAACTGCAAATAGCACAGTGGAGCGAAAAAGTCTTTTTACAATTACCCAATTAGAGTTGTATAGCCATCTCAAATGGTTTGCTGACTGTAATAGCTTCTCCGCGTTTTTTATAAATATTTCTTCTATTTCTTTGTTATCCGATTTTTTAGCTTCAAAATTCCAGAAGGTGTCGACTTTCAGAAAAGCATTTAATCCTGCATTTTCATATGATTTCCAAAGAGTATAGTAACAAGCGGTAATAAATACTAAAATTGTCAGTAACAAACCGCTTAAATCAATCAATAGATTCATGTTAAACTGTTTTTTGTTTTGCCATTTAAACTTTTCGTTTTTTTGGGGACCGTCAATTTGTTGGAGGTCGATGATTAAATTCACCTTTTTAAATTGTGTTCTCCGCCATTACGGTATAATTTTTGAGCTGAATTTGCCGCAATCCCCATTAACTTGACAACCTCGTTTTTTCTCAAAATCTTTGCACGCTTTTACTGATATGCGAAAAGCGAAGAAGGAAAAATTGATCAAGCCTTAATCTTTTGCTTTGAATCCCCACCAACCTTTGATTAAAAGATTACCTCTGTTAACTATATCGTGCCGAAAAGAAAGGATTATAA
>CAYNTR010000106.1:0-6928 GCA_964400255.1 uncultured Halobacteria archaeon | reverse complement strand
TGATACCATTGACCGTTATACACCAGATTCTCACCACAGTAGATGATATTGTCTGGGGTCCTTTGATGATGGGCTTGCTCATCGGGACCGGCATATTCCTGACGTTCAGGTTACGGGGACTTCAAGCGCGTAAACTGGCATACGCCTTTCGCCTCATACTCAGACGTAAAGAAGAGGGCAAAGGAGACATATCGCCATTTCGTGCTTTTATGACCTCACTCTCGGGTGCCATTGGCACGGGCAATATCGCAGGCGTTGCCACGGCAATCTCACTGGGCGGGCCAGGAGCGCTGTTCTGGATGTGGCTGACCGCGGTGGTGGGAATGGCAACCACGTTCGTCGAATGCACACTCGCCCTCCAGTTCAGGGAAGACCTGCCAGACGGTACCATGATAGGTGGGCCATTCTATTATCTTGAACGGGGCTTGAGAAATCCGCGATTGGGCCTGGCACTGGGTATGGCGTTTGCCACCTGTTGCGTCTTCTCGTCCTTTGGCATCGGCAATATGGCCCAATCTAACTCGCTCTCTCTTGCATTAAAAGATACGTTCCACATTCCCGGAATTGTCACGGGCTTACTACTGGCATTGGTGGTGGGGCTAGTGGTCATTGGCGGCATAAAGAGACTGGGCTATGTGGCCGGAAATCTGGTACCGTTCATGGCAGCTCTTTACGTTTCAGCGGCCATGGTCGTTTTGATACTTAACTTCAGCGAGGTACCAAGGGCTTTCTTGCTGATAATCGAGAGCGCCGTATCAGGCCAAGCAGCGGTTGGCGGATTCGCAGGTGCTACCGTGGCCCATGCCGTGCGGTTCGGCATTGCCCGAGGGGTCTTCTCCAATGAAGCAGGTTTGGGTAGTGCACCCATGGCACATGCCACGGCAAAGACACCGCACAGCGTCCAACAGGGATTGATTGCTATGCTCGGGCCATTCGTTGATACCATCGTGGTCTGCTCTATGACCGGTCTTGTGATTGTATCCACCGGCGCGTGGGAGACCGGCAAGACCAGTACCTCGCTGAGCATCCATGCATTCAACTCGCAGATCGGCTATGCGGGAGATCTGGTGATAACCTTCGGCATGGTGCTGTTTGCCTTTACCACCATACTAACCTGGTCATTCTACGGCAAGCAGTGTCTCGCATACTTTGTGAAAAAGGTGTCAGAAGATGTCAGATTCTACCGGTTCTTCCTCAGGGTCTATTATTCGGTGTTCCTCGTGGGGATCGTCATCGGTGCCGGTGTGGTAGACCTTCCAGGGGCAGCTACTTACCTCGTGGACATCTGGCTCTTCTCTGATATTACCAATGCCCTGATGGCCATTCCCAACTTGATCGGGTTACTCGTCTTGAGCAAGATCGTGGTGGCGCTCTTTAAGGATTATTTCACGTCATGATGAGCGATTGTGGAAAAGAGCACTAAAAAGTCAAATCGCGTGTTCAGTACGGCCATCACCCTGTGAGCAGCCTTATCAGTGAGCACAGAATCGATTCGAAAAGCAAGCGTGCCGCCGCTTTCTTCCACTTCAGCTTTGTATCCTCATCATGCCTCTTCTTTAACCGTTTTAAGTCTGGTTCTCGTTGCCATTAATGCTAGTTCGACTGCAAGAACAAAAATCGCCTGCTTATGCTCTTCCTTGCCACGATGCAAATGGGAAGGAAAAATACCGAGTTCTCTGTATTTTGTAAAATCGCAATCCAAGCTATTTTCTTCGCAATACTTCTTAAACTGGACCAATAACGTATGGAGATGTAAGAGCTCTACTTTCTTCATTCACTTTATAAATTATGCTCAGTATATATAACGTTCTGAGATATACAGTGGTGCACAGAGCTGGCACATCTGGGGCTGCACGCACTGCTAAGAACGTTGACCGAATACTCGCGGATATTTGTACTAGTGAAGAAGTTGAGGCGGGCGCACCTGCAGGATCTCGTTTTTAGCCTAAATCGTCCATTTTTTACCTTTACCGCTTAACTATTGACGCTCTTTTTGAATTTTTCTCTTGATGGCTAAAGCTGCTAATTCGGAGGCAAGAGCAAATATAGCCCCCTTGTGCTCTTTCTTGCTCTGGCGCACATTTGAAGGGGCAATACCCAGTTCTTCATACCTTGAGAATTCCGAGTCCACGCAAATCTCTTCGCAATACTCCTTGAACTGAGCCAATAACATGTGGAGGTGTATCAACTCTTCTTTTTTCATTGCTTTTTATATATACGTACATGCACATACATGAAAGGGACTTTCGGTTTTTTCTGTTCGTGTAGTAGCATCCTCTATGCGCAGTACTTGTTGAGGATTGGATCAATGGATGGCGTGGCAAATCGGCATGACTCGCAAGAAATAGGGAGTCTATGATACGATTTGGGGTTCATATAAAACAAAACAATTAAAACTCAATCAGATAACGAAGTGAAGAGGTGATAGACGGATTGAAATACAAAACGGGACTTTTTGATATGGATGGCACGTTAATTGGTTCATCACAAGCGATTTTGAATTCGATTAAAGAAGCAGCAACCATGACCGGCTTACGAATCCCACATGATACCGAGATAAAGGAAATAATCTGTGTGCCAAGTTATCTCGCCTTTCAGATTCTCTTCCCTGAAAAAGCGCCAGAAGAGTTCAATTCCGCCTTTCTCCGTTTAATGCGCGGTAAATTTAAAAGTCTGATTAAAGAAGTGCCGAACGCGAAGACGACACTCGAGTTGTTACGAGCGAAGGGGATGAAGATAGGGATAGTGACCACCAAAGATAAAGAATCAGCAGAAGAATCGATACGGAATTTTCAGTTTCCTTACGATCTTCTACTCACCTGTGAGGATACGGAACGAACAAGACCTGATCCAGAACCGATACTTAAAGCGATAAATTTGCTCAATTCATCAGCTGCTCAAACGTTCTATTGTGGCGATACCCCACGGGATATAATCCAAGGGAGAAGAGCGGGAGTGAAAACAATAGGCTTAACCACCGGATTATACTCGAAGGATGAATTGGCACAGGAAAACCCTGATTTTATATTTGATAACATTGAAGACATCCTGGGGATACCATAAGGAGTATAGTTTTCTTAGCAAAATTCTCTCAAATCATTTCCCCAGCCTGTTGGCGAGCAGAGCACGGGATTTTCAGTACCTGGCTTACGGCTGTGCGGCACACACGTCGCTGCTTTGAGGTTGCACGTCGGTAGTTTTTGGGCTGATCCACGTTCTCAGTGGTAAGGACCGTATACAATACAACCTCCGTACGTAAACCTTTTTGATAGCATGATTTGAGGCGTGCAGAAGCAAAAATATAAAAAGAGTAAATAAATTAAGAGGTGAGACAACGATATGAAACAGGCAGTATTAATTCTCATCAAACCAGATGGGCTGAAGAAGTCTTTGACAGGAAACATTTTGACGAAATTATCAGAGACAAAGTTGGAGATTGTTGCTGCAAAAATGGTGTGTGTCTCGAAAGAATTGGCTGAGGAGCACTATAAGCACCTTAAGGATCAGCCGTTTTTTGAAGAATTGATACGGTACCTACGGGGTGAATTGCACGATCGCAGAAAAGTGATGGCATTAATTTATTGGGGGGAAGACGCGATAAAGAAATGCCGCGAACTTGCCGGCGCAACCAATCCAGAGGAAGCAGACTCTACCTCTATCCGGGGCTCGTATGGCAGAATTCTTCGATCAGGTCTTTATGAAAATGTCATTCATGTTTCTGCTAATGAAGAAGATGCTGAGCGAGAGATAAAACTGTGGTTTCTGCCCGATGAAATACTCGTAGAGTTATATCCCGCCAAAGATGCTGTCATCGAGAACTACAACAGGCTTGAGTGGGTAAAAGAAAGAGACGAAGATGAGTGAAGGCATGAGACGATTGGTGGAGTCCAGAACACTCTTTCCCAAAGCCGCTTCGGGTTTCTTTCAGCTTCTATCTACCTAACCGTAAGAGAAAATAGTGGTCGACTTCAGGTTGGCGATATGTCAGCGTATCAACCGCCCAAATAAACTGTTAAGCGCTCTTCGACGCCGTTTGGCCATCTGCTCTTCCCATTCTTCTTCAGCTTTTTTCTCTTTATCGCCGGTATACCCTGCTTCTGATTTCTCCTTTAAGCGTTCCAACTCACCGGCATCTAGCCACGCCCCGTTACAGACAAGACAGACATCTATTTCCACATCTTGTGCATATTCCAGGTCCATCAAGCCCCCGCACCGCGGGCATACCAGTTTACTTTTACTTTGCGTGCCGATGTGCTTGGTGAGGTAATTGGCAAGCTTTCGGTCGCCGAGTATCTTTTTGAGCTCGTTATTGTCCAACCATATACCCTGACATTGCGGACATACATCGATGATCACATTGGGGCCTAATACCGCCACTTCCTCCTTCTTCATCGCTACCCAGCATCTGGGGCATTCTCTGGTTTTTTCCATCTTTTCTTGTTATTCCTACTTCGATAACAATTTTTAGGGTACGCTGGTGAACTAAGATCTCATTTTTCACTGCTTCTCTCAGAGCCTTTTGGTTTCAGGTTCGCTTTTTCCGAATTACCGGTTTTCATGTGTTGAGGCTAGAATAATTCCTTCAGAGCATGCGCAGCGGTGTATACGCTCCCGACCCCACAAACGTACTGGGCAACCCGGAGTGCTTCCATGATCTCTCCTTTTGTCGCACCAGCGTGCAGTGCTGCCTGAGCTAACGCTGTTACACCCTGAACTGCGCCATGCGATGCATCTAACGCCATCGCGATCAGGAGCTTAACCTTTCTGGGTAAGGCACCGTCCGCCAGAGCGAGTTCACGGGTAGTTTCGACGAGTTTAAGAAGCTCTGGATCAAGGTTCTCAAAAATTGCCAACGGATTTTCAGACATTTAATAATCACGTCCTCCTATGTGAGTGATTGACGAGCGTGTAAAATAAAAGGTTATGCCCACGCTCGTGTCGTCATCGCTTCTGCCAGAGCCGCTTCAGAATTTGGTGTGAAACGGTTCTATAACCTTAAAATCCTATTTTATCCGGAACAAGCTCCCGTAAAAAAGAGGGAAAAGAGCTTTTTCGCGCTTTATTTCTTCATGCTCTCCACGTACTTATCGATGTGAATCGCAGGCAGTGTCAGTACTTCCATTTTGCCTCCCGCAGTCGCTTCAATCGCTACTCGCATAACAACTTCGTGGCTGTCCGCTTTCAATACGGTCATGAAATCATAAGGGCCGAAAAGCGCGTACTGGCTTAATATGGTCACCCCCATACCCTCCGTTTCTGCAATGAGCTGTTCCATCTTCTCTGGATTGTCTCGTACCACTTTTCTACCTTTTTCCGTCAGTTTTGACAGCACCAAATAAATACCCATTCTTACTCACCACCTTAAGAGAAAGAGGTTTTCACATTAATAGTTACCGTAAGACGTCACCGCTTCATCGCTTTACATTCCGCATCAACAAAAGGCAGGTTGATGTAGTGTTTTTCTGAGGATACGCTCCTATCCACCGATCATCTATGAACGCTCATTTAATGCGACCTGAGGAACAATCACGTGTACTGAGTTTGTGGATGCAAATGGGAAAGCTCACGCAGACTGGATTCCAGCGACGAAGTTGTATTGAGACAAGATAGGGGAATTTATTTTTCCCTCTATTTTCTTTTTTAGCTCTAAACAGCCAACATTATCTTTGTTTGTTTATTTATGCAATCGTACATGCTAGGGTTACGAGTGAGTTACGATAATTTTTCTATTCCCCGGTCATGCAAATCGCAGTTTTCCGAGATTTTCCACAATATCGGACAAGAGCTCTGCGGGGATCGCAACGAAAATATCCTCAGCTTTGAGTTTCATAAACTTTCGTGCACCAGGATCGCCCAAGTTATAAACAACGTCTCCGGTCAAATAAGGGGAAGCAACCACTGCTGAACATATTGGAGGACCTGTTAAGCCCGTTGTATTCTTACCTGATTCGTATGCAAATGCCTCTGCTATTTTCATCCCTTGCTTCGCATTGCAGATGAGAACCACGACGTCTGGTTCAAATGTTGCTTTCTCCAGCGGTGAAAAGGAAACCACTTTGACGGTTCCGAATTCTATTCTCGGAATCGCGCTGATAAATCTCCTCGCAGCGCTCTTCGAGCCAAAGAGACCCAAATCCTTGGCAAGGAACTCACCGGTCTTCAGCCGTTCACTCGGCAGTATCAACCCACAGCTATAAGCGCCTCCATCACACTCGTGGTTCTCGGAGTCGGTATAGAACGATTCTCCTTCAAGCCTCACTTTATCGAGCATTTGACATAATCTCATTCTGCCTTTCAGCAGCTCAACGCCTTCAGGGACTTCGGCAGAGAACGAAATAGCAATCGGAGAACTTTCGAGCCCCAAAGTCTCTTTTAGTTTATTTGATAGTTCGGCATACATCTGTATTCACCCCCACAGCTAACTTTCTATTCTCTATTCTAAGAGATCAATTTTTGTTTTTTTATCTTGTTGCTACTTCCGCTTCCTCCAGAGCCGATTCGGGTTTCGAGTTCGGCGATTTTTCAGATGACAGCGAGAGGTTAAAGCTCCTTCTTCAGCTCAGAAATCACCTTCGCTACTTTATCAGTCACCGTGTATTTCCGCAGCGCTTTGCCCTTTGACTTCTTCTCTTCTGATATTACGTACTTACTGGTAAGGAACCCATGTCCCTCAAGCATATCTAAATGGTAAGAAACCAACCGTCTTTCTTCTCCCAGCGCGATGCTTATAGCATTAATGTGCATCGTCTTCTCCGCAAGCAGCTCTACTATCCTAAATCGTACGGGGTGGAAGAACACATGCGCGTCCTCTACCAACTCTTCTTTAAGTTTCATGCTAATTCTCATTCCCAGAATGTATTTATAAATCTTTCGCTTTTCCCAGTACTTCCGAACGCCCCATCTTCCGAAAGAAATTTATAAGGACTAC
>CAYNTR010000105.1:0-6938 GCA_964400255.1 uncultured Halobacteria archaeon | reverse complement strand
CCACTAGACCATCGACGCTTTTTGGTGGTTAGTTATTACTTCGGGGTGCATATAAATTTTTTATTCGTGCCAGCGCAGGTCTCGTATTGCGCGGATGGTTTTGTATCTGTGATATAATACTAATTTTTGTTTTTGAGGAAAAGAGCATTAAAAGAACGCTCCTTCTCGTTAGAAGTTATAGTAAGCAGACGGTATATTTCAGTGAGCACCCCTTTTCTCACACTAAGAAGAGCAATGAAGAACAAACACCTGAATGGAATAAGCGCAAACATACTCTTGCTGGGTGTTGTCAGTTTTCTGAACGATATAAGCAGTGAGATGATCATCCCGATTTTACCGTTGTTTATCACCACGTTAGGCGGTGCGGGTCTCATTGTGGGATTAATCGGTGGTATACAGGATAGCATATCGAGTATCTTAAAAGTGCTTTCGGGATACTGGTCTGACCGAGCAGGGAGAAGGAAGATATTTGTCTTCGGTGGCTATCTGACTTCTGCCTTCTTCAAGTTGCTCCTCGCGTTTTCGCGGGTATGGCAGCATGTCTTAGTTTTCGCCAGTTTTGAACGCGTGGGGAAAGGCTTGAGAACGGCACCGCGAGATGCGATTATCGCCGATTCCATGCCTGAAGCACGCGGGAAGGGCTTTGGCATTCATCGCGCACTTGATACCTTAGGCGCTATCGTTGGCGGCTTAACGGCTCTGCTCTTATATTGGCTTCTAGACTTTGGTTTTGCGTCTATCATCGTTATTGCGGCAATTATTGCCTTTATTTCTTTATCACCGCTTCATTTTGTCAAAGAAGGGAAGCGAGATCCGCAGGCGATAAGCTTACAGATAAGCTTGAAGAAATTGTCTAAACCGCTTCTAGTGTTCATCACGGTGGCTACGGTCTTTGCGCTGGCTAATTTCACCTATATGTTCTTCATTCTGAAAGCAGAGGCGGCTTTTATACCCTTCATGCCAGTAAAAGAGTCAACCGCTCTTGCTATCCTTTTATACGTCCTTTTCAACATCTTCTATGCGCTGCTCGCTATTCCGTTCGGCACGCTCTCAGACCGAATAGGAAAGGGGAGAGTGCTCATTTCTGGCTATCTCCTCTTCTCAATTACCTGTCTCGGGTTCGCGTTTTTCAATTCGCTTCCCGCCTTTGTAGTCTTATTCCCGCTTTACGGAGTGGTGTATGCCATGGTGGAAGGTAACCAGAGGGCTTTTATATCAGATTTATCCGTTGATGATTTACGGGCTACCGCGTTGGGCACGTTTCATACAATGATCGGCTTAATGACGCTACCGGCAAGTTTAGTTGCCGGATTGTTGTGGAATCTTACGCCTGACCACAGTTTGACCTTTTTCTTTGGCAGTCTGGTCAGCCTCATCGCGGTTATGCTGTTTGTACTGCTTCGCACTTATCTGAAGGACTAGACTGAGGTACTGAGCGTGCCGGGAGTTTATCCTCAGTAAAAAGGCACATGCTGTGACGCAGACGCCGAGTTTATCGCTAGAGCACCACAACCAATAAGTATTTAAATGTAAAGCTCTCGATTCTTTAAGGATATGAACAAGAAAATTGGCTTTGTTGCGGGTCTGGTTCTGGGCCTGGTTGTGATCGCTCTCTTAGGTGCCTATTTCACCCCATCGCTCTCGGAGCAGGAAACCTTTAACAAAACGATTGAGGTGAATGGACGCGGTAGTATTAAAGTTACTCCCGATGAAGCGTCCGTGCTGATTGCCGTAGTGAGCGAAGCGGTCACGGCGAAAGAAGCAGCGGAGATGAATTCTGAAAATATGACGAGCGTTATTGAGGCACTGAAAAAGGCGGGAATGACCGATGTGAAAACACGGCAGTTTTCACTCACGCCGATCTACAAGTGGGTTGAAGAGGAAACGCTGACCGGGAAAGAGCAAAAAAGCGTGATTGTCGGATATCGCGCAACGAATTTGGTCGAAGTGGTAACCGATCCGGAAGAAGCGGGAAAGGTAATAGACGCAGCGGTGATGGGCGGAGCGAATAGAATAGACTCGATCACCTTCCAGCTTTCTGAGGGGTTACAAGAGCAAGCTTATAGCGATGCGTTGCGCAAGGCGGTTAAAAATGCCCAGGGTAAAGCAGATGTGGTGGCTGAAGAGATGGGGATAGTGAGCATTTATCCTGTACAAATTTCCGTGGGGGATTTCTACTCACCAGTCTATCGCATTCAAGCACCTGCTGAGGGCGTTCCGGCTCCCGTACCGGCCCCTACACCCATAACACCGTCAGAAGTAGAGGTAAGCGCGAGCGTAAGAATTGTCTATGCCTTCTAGGCATCAGTAACAGCACGAGCGAGCACGTATTTCCACAGTCGCATTTCTTTTAACCGCAAAAAAGAGATACGTGCTATGAGCGCTTCATTACACACACCGCTCTGGAAGTGGAGAGGAAATGAAGAGAAAGGTAAAACCGGTATGCTCGAAATGTATGGAGGTCTTTGAGGATTTTCAAGATGGGCAATGTCCAATATGCAAAGCGGGATTGCCGCATGTTTACGATTATAACACGAGCGACGAGTACTTGAGCCATGAAGTTCCACGGATCCAGGAAGAGCGGAAGCGGGCTGGCTTAGAAGGGCTGGTGGATGGACTCGAAGCATGATCATAAACGCCGAACCTGATCACCAGCAGGCTGCAATCAAAGAATTGCTCAGTCGTACTGGTAGAGTTCGCCAGTGCTTATCAGGATAATCACTACAGAACCTTTGTCCTCAAAAGGGCAGGCTCCGCAGACTTCCTCATCAGGTCGCGGATCGGGCTACAAAGAGCAATGTGACCCTGCTTACCGGAGCCACTACAAGACAGTAAGTAGTGTAGCTAGTAACCTGTAAATAGATGGAGCTCTCCCTAATGGGATCATATCTAAAAGAGCCGAGTCCACCTTTCAACTCAGTATTACTGTGACTGGTCATGAATGAATCAGCACATTAATATATATACCCGCTCTATTTTAGGTAGAGATGGCGGTTACCAGAGTACGAAGGTAGCATTCATGTGACTCGCGGGTGAAGAAAATGACGGGAGGATTAGAACACAAATGACTTTCCTGAAACCTGATGTTGCGGACGTGTTAAAGAAATTCGAATCCATCAAGAACCAGGCAAATCGACTTCGTCAATCTCTTCGAGATTCTTTGTTTGGGCCTATCGAAGAGGTCAAAAGTCTTGTTGAAGAGTACAAGGATGCAAAAGCGCAGTTCGGAAAGATACGATACGAACATAACCTTGACACGTACCTTCGGGATATTGAAATAAAAGGTACCGATTATTCAGCGGTTTATGAACAAAAAGCGCTATTACGAGAGATTGATGTCGAATGCGAAAAAGCCATTGGTGCCTTAGAGAGTCTGGCTACTCCGCTGTCGGAGGAAGATTTGGCCAAACTTATGGCACTCAGGGAACGAATGAAAACGTTAGCAGAGGTACTACCTGACATAAACTTCGAAATTAACCTCAATGAGGCGCTCAATGAATACGAAAAGGGTGATTATCTCGCGTCTGCATTAATCTCCAGTCGTGTTACTCTTTATGTCGTCAACCAAATTCAGCAAAAATTTGCGGGGAAGACACTGAAAATATCGCCTGAGAAAGGATATAGTGAGGGTGATCGAAAAGTCATGTACGAATCGATACTCAATGCGACCAAAAGAGCATCGGAATTCTTCTCGTATGATATAACGATATTCCCCACCTCCTCGGATGCGCTTTCATTAGCGGCTGATGCCATTGAAGTTTTGGAAATTGTTGGTAACCTCTTGACAGGAGAAGAGATAAAGTCGTGAAGGAGCAAATCTAACTACCCCCGCGCCGTGTAATAATGGGGAGAGACAAATACCTCCAATGATAGAATATTTTACATACTGGTATTTATTCCCGATTTCGATTCTCATCGCTATCTTAGCACTGTCGTCTGGCATATCAGGCGCAAATTTTTGGATCCCTGTTTATCTGATCTGGCTGAACATTGAGCCCAAAACGGGGTTTTGGTTGGCACTGCTCACCATGCTCTTTGGTTTCGGTTCGGGCGTCATCAAGAACGTACAACAAAAAACAATTAACGGGTACATTGTCAAACAATACCTTAAAATTACCATTCCTGCGGGGATTATCGGGACACTCTTAGTACCGTATGTGCCCGCACAATTGCTCATCATCACCTTTGCATCCTTTGTTCTCATCTACGGTGCCTATTCGATCTACCGCTATAGTGCTCGAGGCGTGGAAGAAATAGAACGGCACGAAAAGATATACTGGACTCGTGCGGCTGTAGCAGGGTTCCTGAAAGGGTTAATAGCCACGGGATTAGGAAAGACAATCCTTCCGGGGATCATGGAGCATAAGAGAATTCATTCTTCTGCTGAAGCGGTGGGATCAACGGTTCTCATAATTTTCATTATTAATAGTGTGGCCGTTTTATTCAGGTTAAACGCCGCGTTTATTGCGGTCTTATCGTTAAATGCGCAAACGATTTGTAGTATAATGCTCTGGGTTGCACCGGGTGTGTTCTTCGGAGGCCAGATAGGGCCCGTAATCGCAACAAAGTTGCCAGAAAGATATATGAAAGTCTATGTGGGGGTATTACTCATTTTTGTTAGCGTGCTCATGTTTATGAGAGCATACGCTGCTGTTTAATTGTTCTTTTATCTCTTGTTATCTCTACGCAGGTACAAATTTCGTGCCGTAGTAGATTACGCCACGCTCACCCTCTTCCCCTAATTTCCTGAAGACCGCACGAACACGCATTCCAGTATGTATCGCTTCTGGCTCGCATATCACTTCAGAAAGGAATCGAGTACCTTCATCGAGCTGGATAATCGCCAGGGTATAGGGTATTTGGCGATTGTGATTCTTTGGCGCTTGATACACCGTGGTATAGGTGACCACCTCGCCTGTTCCTTTAAATTTATACGGCTCAATGGCTCCTTTTCGCCGGCACCGGGGACAGACAGAGCGTGGGGGAAAGAAGTAACTCCCACAATGCGAGCAGTGCGTGCCCTCTAAATTATACCGCGATTCTTGCTCGCGCCAGAATTTTGCCGTTGAGGCCATTTTCTCGTTATATCCTCATTATCGCCCGATGATCATAAAAACCGGAGCCCTACCACCTGTGACATGTTCACAAACATTTCTTCTAAGTGTATAATAGTATTTAAAGAATTGCTTAGTTTTAAATCAGCGTCACCTTCGAATACAACAAGTCGTGCGAATAAATTAGACTCGACTTTGGGCTTTAGGCTCTTCTTCATCTTCCGTCGTAACGCCTCATGTATCTCAACGAGAAATTCTTTGCCGCCTATCCGCTCTTCCCGTAGTATGAATTCCAATCGGGCTCGCAGATCTTTAAATCGCCCCTCGAATGCCAGATCGACCAACTCATCGGCGTTCCTCCGGTGAAAAAACGCGTCTCGTGCTATCTCGTCTATTCGATTCGTATCAATAGGTGTTGCTGCCAATCTTCTGGTTGCTGCCGCTTCCAGTATTGGTATCGCAGCGCCCGCATCACCACGCGCGTACTCCATGAGCGTTTGCAATCCCTCAGCGGTTACTGTAATTCCCTCGCGCTCAGCTATCGATTTTAGTACTCGTTCCAGCGCACCGCTTTTATCTAATGACCTCAAGTGAAGGTTCAGGCATCTCGACCGTATGGCGGGAATGATACCTGCAGGTTTCGTGGTTGAGAAGATGAACCGGCAGGTCCTGGTGCTCCGTTCCATAATGCGTCGCAATGCTTGCTGCAAATTTCTTGGAAGCAGATCAGCGTTACTGAAAAAGATAATTTTAAACGGGGCGTTGATGGGCGCCAAGGCTGCGTATTCACGTATCATCTCCTTGAACATGACGAGTGCAGACTTTTGCTCGTTATAAAAGAATTTAAAGCGGTTATTCTCTTTCAACCATTGTTTCCCCTGCTCGACAAAGTCCGAGGTTTCGATATGGATCAGATTCTCATCGTAGAACTCGCCGTAGAGCTCCCTCGCCAAGGCATAAACGAGCGACGTTTTACCCGTTCCTCGTGGACCCCAGAGCATGAGATTCGGTATCGCGTTCTCGTCGGTAAAACTGCGTATGCGGTTCACCACCTCGTCATGCCCCACGATCTCATCCAAACGCTTTGGTCTGTACTGTTCGATCCACATTTTGCGCCGTGTTTCTAACCCAACTCTAGATGTTACAGCGGTACCTCTTATTTCAACGCTTTTCGGCGGTCTTCTATCCGCGTAGCTCTGTCTAATGCGACCGCCAAGGCTTTGAAAATCGCTTCGATCTTGTGATGGTCGTTCTCGCCCTGTGCGGAGACGTGCAGGGTAAAGTGCGCATGCGTGGCAAAGGACTTGATGAAATGGGGTATGTTCTCTGTGCTGATATCCTCGACGCGTTCGCTGGCGAAATCGGCCTCGAAGACGGTATAACTCCTGCCTACACCGCCGATTCCGCCGATATCCACGGCACACTGTGCAATGGATTCGTCCATTGGTATAGTGGCAAAGCCAAACCGCACAGTCTCTTCTCGTTCCTTTGACTCACCATCACCAAGTGCTTGTTTAAACGCTTCACCTAAAACGATTCCAGTATCCTCGATGACATGGTGACCCAGGTCTCCCTCCCCTTTCACGGCCAAATCAAAAAAACCATGCCGTGAAAACGTAACGAGCATGTGGTCAAAGAATTTTATCGGCGTGCATATATCATTCGTTCCGCTACCATCAAGGTTCAATTCTACCTCGATGTCCGTTTCTTTCGTCCGCCTTTTTACGTGTGCCGTTCTCATTTTAGTTTACCCCTTCTCTTGGCAAGACAGCTTAACAAACATCCTTTCTCCTTTAAGAAAGTTTGATCAACGAATAAATATTTATTGGTTACACCAGTACTTCCGAAACCATAGGGTTCCGAACACCAGACCCTCAACTTAGT
>CAYNTR010000104.1:0-7058 GCA_964400255.1 uncultured Halobacteria archaeon | reverse complement strand
ATGCGGAGGCTTATAACAACCGTGGTGCTGCTTACGCAGATTTAAAGCAGTACGAAAGCGCGATTAACGATTATACCAAAGCGATAGAGTTGAATCCGAATCTTGCTGAACCTTTTGGAAATAGGGGACTTACTTATTCAAAACTTGGTAGATATGGTAAATCAGCACAAGATTTTAAAAAAGCAGGACTTTTATTTTTTTATTCCGGAAGGGTGGATGACTCAATTCTGACTTTTTCTTTTGGCTTTGCCCTACGAGACAAAGTTGAAAGCGAAGACATAATTTACTGTGGCCTTGCTCTTTACCTTGCAGCTTTAGATCCAGATGTTCTAATCGCACTGAGGAAGATGCAAATACGAGACGAAACCTTGAGAAAAATTTTTGAGTTTGTACTAAGAAAATTGTATGGCGAAGATATTTCCGATGAGATAGCAGCACTCGAGCTTGAAGAGGAGCGAGATGACATGAAGGTTCTTTTAGGACTATTAATGAGCTTGTGAGTACATATAACAACGCATATCTTAAGCTAAAATCAATTTGGAAATCAGAGAGAAATGACAAATCGAAGTTATTGTAAAAGAAGAAAAAATGATTGCTAAATTCATTCAATGCTATGATTCTTTTTTCAATTCAACTTACCACCTCTTTCACCATCTCCCTGAACGCTTCCTCGTTTATTATCTTCACACCAAGCTTTCTCGCCTTGTCCAGCTTGGAGCCCGCCTCTTCTCCGGCGACCACGTAATCCGTCTTCTTTGAGACGCTCGACGATACGCTCCCGCCTAACCGCTCCACGAGCTCCTTCGCCTCCCCCCGCCATGAACTCTTCCCCACCAGTCTTAGTCAAATCTGTCCAGCAAATTCCTGACCACGATCTTAGCTTCTCGGATTAATTTCGATTCTGCTTCGTCAAAGAGAAATGGTGCCACCTCTTCTGATAACTTCTCCAACTGGCTATCCGAAATGCCGTTGATTATTGTGAGTATCGCCTCCTTTGGTTCCTCTTCAATTCCGCTGAGTTGCAGTATCTCCTTATTGACCGGAAATTTCCTCGAGAGCATGAAGATGATATCGTACACATGCCGCCCGCGCTTCATGTTCCGCAAGGTATCGATTTTGTCCGCGAATATCGCGCCTCTTGACATCGCATTCACGAGAAACACCTCACCAAAACTGTTTACGACGCCAGCTTCGGTCTCCAGCTCATAATCCGGTGTATTGGCCTCCACCTTAATGATGATCTCACCTCTTTTGTCAAGTACACCGTAGAACTCCTGTATGCCCCTGAAGATGAACTCGGCTATAAATAACGGATGCCTGTGACTGAATTCGAGGTCACATGAGATCCCTTCTCTTCTCAATTCACGGGATATAAACACGGCAGCATTTTCAAAGTCCTCCCTTCCCAAGCCGCGAAGATTAAAGGCTATATCCTCTGAGAACCTCTTGAGACCGTGCAGCAGTCTCAATGATGTCCCGCCCGTGAAAAGGAAGTTACTTTGCCACTCGCTTTTATACAGATATTTCAGCATAAGAACCTGAACATATTCCCGGATTATGCCTCGGACCTTCGAGGTCGGCATACCGTCCCGCTTCGCTTCCTCTATCAGCCCTTCATAGGTGAGCATATACCTCCTCCACCGTACTCAGAACTTTTTTGGTGAACAGTGATGCATAGTCCATCACCTTTTCTCTATCTAATTCCTTCAGTATTCTTCTGTTAACCCTCAAACTCTCCAAATCCAATTCAATATCAAAATAGATATAATCAACCAATGCCTTTTCCGGCTCTGCAATCTTTACCCTTTGTCCCCGGTCATCTACGATTCTATATCCTGTATACGCCCGCTCTACAATACTCTTATATGCAAAGAATCCGTAATGATTCCTGAATTTTCTCGTTGGCTTTGTAGTAATTGAGGTAACACCCATTGCTACTTCTGGGATTATGCTATAGTAGGATAACGCCGTTTCGAGCGATACGTATGAAGGTTCATAGAGTCTATTAGCAACGAAAAGATCGGATAACTGCCCCTTTCTTAGATACACCAACTCATAAAGCCCCTTCTTCAACGGTTTTAGCCAACCCAACTTCTTCCAATAGTAAATCTGCTGCTTCACAACCTTTCTGTCCGCAGGGAAGAGTTTTAACGCATCATCGATATCGAACACATACATCCCAGCCGTTTCTAACGCGTTGCGGAGTTCTGTATATTTCATATGGTCAATAAAAGTTATTACTTTCTGAAATATTTAAACCTTACCAAAAAGTGCTTTAGTAGCTGATAAGTCCAGTATGCAGAAGCTGCTTCACTTAAGCCTCTTTCACCATTTCCCTGAACGCTTCTTCGTTTATTATTGTCACCCCGAGCTGCTTCGCCTTCTCTAACTTGGAGCCCGCCTCTTCTCCTGCGACTACATAATCCGTCTTCTTTGAGACGCTTGACGATACGGTTCCGCCTAGCCGTTCGACGATGTCTTTCACCTCCTCGCGCGGCATTGAGATCCGACCGGTGAACACAAACGTCTTCCCCTCCAAGATCTTTTTGAACTCCGCCTCCTCGGCTCCTACTACTTCCTTTGTCTCATACTGCACACCTGCTCGGTCCAATTTCGCTAAAAGTTCTTGTGTGCTCTCCTGCTCGAAGAACAAGAGAATACTCTTCGCGACCTCCGGACCGATGTCTGGTATACGAATCAAATCATCATACCGTGCATGCCGCAACGCGTCCATATCCTTGAAATTATCAGCGAGCAGCGACGCGGTATGCTCGCCCACGTGTCGTATCCCAATCGCATGGATCAGTCGTGCGAACGTGGTCTGCTTGCTCGTTTCGAGCGCATCCAGAATATTCTGGGCTGATTTCTCACCCATACGTTCCAACCTCATGAGGTCACGTTTCGTTAAGAAGAACAAATCCGCAGCATCAGAAATCATGTTCCGATCGACGAGCTGCTCGATTACCTTCTCACCCAACCCATCAACGTTCAGTGCACGCAGTGACGCAAAATGTTTGATTCGTTCCTTGAGCTGCGCACTGCAGGCAACCCCGATACAGCGCACGATCGGGCCCTCTTTGATCACGTCCGAGCCACAGACCGGACATTTATCGGGCATGTGGAACTCTCTCTCTGCGCCCGTCCGCTTCGATTTGATCACACTTACAACCTCCGGGATAACGTCGCCTGCTCGTTCGACCACCACGGTATCGCCGATTCGCACATCCTTTCGCCGCAGCTCATCCTCATTATGCAAGGTCGCACGACTTACGGTCACGCCTGCTATCTGTACCGGCTCCAAAATCGCGACCGGTGTGAGTGCTCCGGTTCGGCCTACCTGCACGCGAATGTCATTGACCCGCGTAAACTCCTCTCTCGCGGGGAACTTGTACGCAAGTGCCCATCTTGGGCTCCGTGAAATTTCACCAAGCTCGTTTTGTTGCGCGATGCTGTTGACCTTCACCACGATACCGTCAATCTCGTAATCCAGATCATCCCGTTTATCCTTTACCTCATCATGGTACGTAATCACATCATTAATATCCTTAAACCGCCGGATCAACGGACTCACTTTGAAGCCTATCCTTCGCATATACTCTAATGCGTCCCACTGCGTGGATAATACCGTGCCTTCGATTCTGCCAACTCCATACGCAAAAAAATCGAGAGGCCGCGAGGCGGTAATCTTTGGATCAAGCTGTCGTACAGATCCCGCGGCAGCGTTCCGCGGATTGGCAAACATCTTCTCCCCCTTTGCTCCCAGTTCCTCATTTAGCTTCTTGAACTTGCCCAGCGGTATGTAAACTTCCCCTCTCACTTCCAGCAACGATAAAGGAGCCATAGCACCTTCTTCAGGAAAAAGACGTAGTGGTATCGTCTTTATCGTTCGCAGATTCTGTGTGATATTCTCACCCATATAGCCGTCTCCTCGTGTGCTCCCGACGGTGAAAACGCCGTGCTCATAAACGAGCTCCATGGCCAACCCATCGATCTTGGGCTCCACCACATACTCGATCTCCTCCCCTCCGAGCAGCCGTCTCACTCGGTCATCGAAATCTCGTACGTCCTCCTCGGCAGTAACACTGTTCAAACTCAGCATCGGGATGCTGTGCTCGTAGGTACCGAACTCCTCCAAGGGCTTTGCCCCAATCCGCTGCGTTGGCGAATCAGGCGTTACGAACTCCGGATACCTGCGCTCAAGCTCCTCTAATTCACTAAAGAGACGATCGTATTCAGCATCTGATATCTCAGGCTCATCCAATACATAATACCGGTAATTGTGATAGTGAATCTTCCTCCTTAAATCCTCTATTAACTTCTTAACGTCCTCAATTTCACCCCCGCCACCCATAATTATATATTGGCTCAGGTATAATAATACAGAGAGGAAATAACACCATGGCACAGGAAAAGGGAAAAGAAGAGCTGTTAATACCCAGTACCGACTACTTAGCGAGCGGCGTTCATATAGGCACGCAGCAGAAAACGGGTGATATGAAGCGATTCATTTACCAGGCACGATCCGACGGG
This sequence comes from uncultured Halobacteria archaeon, assembly GCA_964400255.1. Classification (GTDB taxonomy): domain Archaea; phylum Halobacteriota; class Syntropharchaeia; order Alkanophagales; family Methanospirareceae; genus JACGMN01. The sequence continues at coordinate 2,528 of CAYNTR010000104.1, read as the reverse complement.
TTGTATCTCTTGGATATCAAAATGATGGATGAACGACTGAGGATAGCGGCACAGTTCTTAGCCAATTACGAGCCTTCCTCTATACTCGTGGTATCAGCACGCGAGTATGGCCATCATCCTGCGAGCATGTTCGCTGAGGTTACTGGCGCTACGGCAATCATTGAGCGCTTCATACCAGGAACTCTGACCAATCCCGGCAGTGCACACTTCGTCGAACCTTCTGTACTGATTGTAACTGACCCAATGACTGACGAACAGGCGCTGAAGGAAGGGGTGAGCAATGGTATACCCATCGTGGCACTCTGTGACGCAAACAATTCAACCTCCAATATCGATTTTGTCATACCCACGAACAATAAGGGCAGAAAGGCGCTTGCCACTATTTACTGGCTGCTTGCACGCGAGATGTTACGAGAACGGCACCTTAAGGAGGGAAAGGCAGAAGAATTCAGCTTCGATTATACCGCAGAGGATTTTGAAGCGGAAATATAAATAAAAAGTAAAAATGAGAAGAGCTGCAGTAGCTGGAGCCTTTTATGAAGGAGAGAAAAGCCGATTAGAAGCACAGCTGCGGGATTGCTTCTCAGGCGTAACAAGAGCGCAGAACGAAAATATCATCGGCGCGGTCGTTCCTCATGCCGGGTATATGTATTCAGGTGGCGTAGCGGCAAGTGTCTACGCTCAACTGCCGCACGCGGATACCTTTGTCATTCTCGGTATTAACCATCAGGGCGTAGGTTCGGTTATTGCTGTCTCGAAAGACACGTGGGTAACTCCTTTAGGGGAGGTAAAAGCAGACGAAGCATTTGTTGATGCGCTCCCCAAACAGATTATTGATGTGGACGAGACCGCACATAGATTCGAGCACTCCATTGAAGTGCAACTCCCGTTCCTCCAATTCCTCTTCGATAAAGCCTTTCACTTCGTTCCTATTTGCATTGGATTAACCGATGAGGATTTGGCAAGAGAGATCGGAGAAGACATTGCTACCACCATTGCCAAAACAGACAAGAAAGTGGTGGTGCTCGCATCGTCAGATTTCACGCACTATGAACCTGACAGGATAGCGAGAGAGAAGGACGAATACGTGATCGAGGCGATAACGGAGTTGAATGTCGCGAAATTCTACAAGCGAGTATATGAACGAAATGTCACGGCATGCGGCATTGCGCCGATAGCTGCGATGATGTACGCTGCAAAAAAGCTCGGCGCAACCAAAGGGCAAGTGATACAATACGCAACCAGTGGAGATATCACGGGTGAACATCGTGCCGTTGTTGGATACGGCGGTATTATTATCGTCTAAATTCCTTAATCCTTTCTGATTACTACGAATATGCAAAGTAAAACCGTAAATCATGCCATAGAACCTACCTGTCGAGTTTTTTTTGCCGAGCTTTTGCAGAGCGATTTCCTTGTACCAGAAAATGAAATGACGTTTCTTATTACCCCCACGTGTGCCAAATGTAATCGGTTCTTTGGCGTGGGAGAAGTACAAGACGCGGAAATAAGAGGAAATATTTCTCGAATAAAACTGAACGACTCAACCGCTACCCTCACTATCTTTACAAACAAACCGATTCAATTCGGAAACACGCTAAAAGCCACGCAAAAAGAAAAGGAGACTTTTATCGCGTTCATCGGCAACGTTCACGCGCGCGAGAGTGCAGGAACAAGCAAGCGCTTCATCATACTCGCTGACGACGTAGGAGCGGTAGAGGCACGTATCAGAAGTAGATGGATACTGGCCACCGCAAAACGGACAATGGAGCGGATAGAACTTATTCGTTCAATCATTTCCTCAAAGAAGGGAGGAGAAACGGCTTTCTTGGATACCGCTACGTTCGACGAAACGTTGGAACATTATGCACTTGACAATGATAAACTCGATGCTTTAGCGAACATGGCAATAAACGCCGTAACGAGCTTGTGGCAGCACTACCACACAACCACCAAGGAGGAGATAGTAGCACTAATAAAAAAAGCCGGAATGAGAGGTATGGAACGGGCGAAGATAGTTCGAACGTTGAAAACGAAAGGATTGAACGAAGCGCTGATGGAAGAAGTTATCGACGAGCTGATTGTTGAAGGACAGTGCTATGAAACAGAAGGAGGCGTTATAGCACCTGGATAGTCGTTAAGTAGAAATAGATCGAAGATGCGGATAAATTTTTAATTCGAATAAAGAGAGTGCTCATAGAATCGGGGATTAGATGAATTTTACACCCTAAAAATCCATGAATAGTCTTTTTAAAGCCTTTAAAAAAGAATTTACGGAAAACCTCATGTCTTTTCTTTTAGCACAACCCTTTCTTATGTGGGGGCCGCCCCACGACCCCGCAAGCCCTGTTTTTTGACCTTAAATGTTCAGTTCGTTGCAAAACCGCGTAATTTTGCGTTTTTCTTTTAGCACAGGTTCTTTCTTTTCTGCGAAGCGATTTTGATCAAACTTTTTTAAAAAGTTTGAGAAAGAAAGAGGCCGTCCCGCAATTCACGTTACCACTCCTTTCCTCCAGAGGTACTGGGGG
>CAYNTR010000103.1:0-7168 GCA_964400255.1 uncultured Halobacteria archaeon | reverse complement strand
TGGATGTAGTCCACAGCATCACATCTTGGCGGGTTCATCGCCATCGTATTCTCCTATCATTCATTTTCGTTTTGAAGTATAGTGATAACCCCGAACAGCTAAATACTTAACTGCGTAAGTCCTAAAAGTTATTGGAAACTGTCAAATCTTTATTAAAAATATTGGAAGAGGATATTTCGTTTTTACGGGATTTTAACGTCTCATTACCTTCTGAGATTGCAACGTTTTTAGAAAGAATGAACAGCAGATACGCATCTGCAATCGAAAAAATAGTTCGAGACGATGAAAGCGGATATTCTGATTTAGAAGATATATTGGTTAGCGTCAATGAAACGAGATTACAGCAATACCAAAAAGCTGCAAAATTTATGCTTCAAATGACTAGAAAAGATTTGAAAAATGCATTTTGGTTCAAAGATCAATTTACGCTATCACAAAGAATTGACGACATTGAAAAGAGTATACTTAGAATAGACTCTTCTCTAACCTCAAAGGAACCAATGAAAATCGAAGAATCAATAAATCTTTATCGAGATCAAATTAATACTTTAGCAAGAATACAGGATACTTTTCAAAGTGAAAGAAGCCGGTCTAGACTGAATATATCTTTAAAAATTTTTCTTTGGAGTATTCCAATACTTATAGGCATTTGGATAAGCGGAAAATTTGACAATAGTACTATTTTTGCCTTCATAGTACTAATATCTCTATTAGCGGTATCATCCTATTTGTTTGTTGGAAGTAAGCGATTTGAAGAGGTTATAAGTCAAAATAAAATAATATTGGTTATTTCTTTGTTCGTTCTGATAGTAGTACTATTTTTGTGGCATTTTTATACTCCAATATCGTCGTATTTTAATACTAATATTACGGAACCGTTTGGATTATTGATGGCGATAATTGGTTTGGCTTTCGCTATGGTTGCTGCATTCTTAAAGAATATTCCAGAAACGCTTGCTAAAAGGAACTTTGTAGTTGTAATTTCTGCTATTGATGAAAATTTCTCTCCAAGAGATGAAATAATAATACCTTATTCCATGGAGAACAAAAGATCCTGTGTGATAACGGAAATTGGAGTTAGTATATTTGCTCCAGGGTTATCTGTACTTTCTGAAGGAAAAAATATTTTATATAAGTCCATGGGTGGCAAATCTACTAAAAATGGAGAATTAAAACTTTTAGAAGTACCTGAAGAAGCAGTTCCTGGAGAATACACAGTAGAATTAAATTGGCGTTTTTATGTTGGGTCTGAAAAATATACGAAAACTGATAGAATAAAAGTAAATATCGTTACATAATAGTATTTGGTCTGATGCAGAACCGCCAAAGCCTAAAACGTTAGAAGAATTAATCCTCGAACGTCCTCAGTTCCCCGCACTTTTCGATTCCTACGACTCGAACTCAAAATATCGTCTTCATCAAACTGAACAGTATCCTCGGATTTTTCATAATGATCGTCTTCAAAAACGCGCGTTCGCTGTACTCCTTCAGCTTCATTTCTCCTGCTAAGGGCTGGAAGAACTTGGCGAGTTCCTCATCGCTCAGGTCGACCACGATATTCTTGGCCTTCGTGCCCACTTCCAGTACCCTGCCAAACTCACGCTTCCAGCGCTTCTCGTATTCCTGCAATCGTTTCTTCGAGACGTTCTTCTCCTTCACCGCTTTGGCAATCACGTCACCGGCGATTAAACCGCCCTGCATCGCCTGTATGATGCCGCCGCCCGTTATCGGCTGTACGTGCCGTGCCGCATCACCAACTAAAATCAATCCTTTTGCGACGGTGTCGTATACGGGCCCGCTCAGGGGCACCGCACCATAGATCTCCGCCAGTATCTTGCCATCCGGAAACCTCTCGTTTACAAACGCACGGAGATAATCAACTGCGCGGTGGCCATCGCCGGAAACATCACCACCGATCCCCAGTCCGACATTGGCGCGTCGCTCGCCCTTTGGAAAGATCCAGAGATACCCCTTTGGTGCGATAGTCGTTCCAAAATACGTCTCTAAATAGTGCTCGTCAACGTCAATGTCACTCATGAGGAACTGTGCACAGGTGCACACGTCAGCCAGAGGTAGCCGCGTGTCAATCCCTGCCCATCTGCCCACACGCGATTCAACGCCGTCCGCACCAACAACGACGTCCGCATGAATGCACACATCCTCACCTGCAGCGTTTGCGTACACGCCCTTTGCATACCCGTCTTCTTGGATAAGGCCGTACGCTTGCGTCTTCACACGCACTTCGGCACCTGCTCGTGCCGCTTGCTGCGCGAGAAACTTGTCGAAGAGCCGCCGTTCAAGTACGTAGCCCGCAACATCAGAGCCTTCAACGGATAACGTCACTTTTGTACCGTCAGGGCCGTAGGTCGTGATCCCTTCCACCTCCGTGCAGATCCAGCGTTGGTCAATCTCAACGAACTGCTCGATTTCCTTACTGACACCCTCCCCGCATTTCACTGGCACACCAATCTCCTGGTTGCGTTCGATTAATAAGACATCTAATCCTTTTTCCGCAGCCGTTTTAGCCGTTACACTGCCTGCGGGTCCTGCACCGACCACCACAACGTCGTATTTCTCCTTGTTCATGGGCTCTATGCTACGTAGTTAAAGGTGACCGCAAAGATACTTAAATCTATCTTTCCAATTGTTTAGTTGCAATTAGAGGGGGGCTGATGGGCTGGTAAAAGAATTATGAGGTGCATATTAGTAGCAGCAATTGTAGTGATGGCGATATTTGCGGGATGTTTAGAAGAAGAAGCACCTACGCCAACATCGGAGCCTGCGATTGCGGATGCTGAAGAATCTGTTGAGTGGAGTGAAGACGATACAGCAAGGGTGATAGCTTTTGCCCAAAAAGTCGTAGTCGAGTTGGAGGGGCCGTTACAGAAGAAGCAATGGGACACTATTCAGGCAAGACACTCGACATTGAACGAAGAATACTCTGAAATCGTAGACTGGCTTTATGACGATAAATGGAATATTGATAGTGTGCCTCAGTTGGTGTGGGAACTCGACACAATGATATCTGTTCTTCTATATGATATTCGCATCGCTTGTGATTACAAGGAAGAGAACAATCGTTATATGGCTGAGTTGGAACTTGAGAACGTATTGAGCCTTGATATGAGGCAGATCAAAAGTCTACTGCGCACTGGGTATTACACAAGTGACTATTACTATTAGCTCAACAAACAGCTTCAGAGAGGATAAGGTGGGGCGTAGACCCGGATTTCGGATGAGAGAAAAATGAATAGAAATATGAATGTTTTGGATAGGGAATGGAAGATCGCAGAGATTATTCGCGAGTACTCGAAAAGCGATGTTGACCGTGAGTGGCTCCTTAACCCAAATAAAGACCCAGACAACGTATTTAAGAAATCGTTCCACGCTATCTATGATTATACTGACGATTTTGACCTCGCGCTCTGGTATCTTGCGTTTTCACAAACCTTTGGCGGTAAAACCGATCCGATGCTGCACAAAGTCGCAGAAATGTGCACAAGTGCAGCTAGAGACTTAATCATGCTGAAAAGAGACCTCCCGGAAAAATGCCCCTATTATAGCTCTAAAGATGCAACAATAAGCACTATTTTAGCTGAAAATTTCGATAGCATAGATAAAAAGGATATTAAGAGGAAGATAAATGATATCTACAAATCAGAAAAATTTTCACGCAATGGCGGCAAATGGTGTAATCTAAAAATCTACGGGAATTGTAAATATAGAGCGGATTGCCCGGTAAGTGAATGGATTGAACTGATTAATAACCACAGTCTTAGATACAGAAGCGAGCCAAAGATATTTTTCTATTATGATACGCTCTGTTTGCTAAACAACTCAGCAATAACAAATTTTGACGAGCTTTTCTCAAAGATAAACGAATTGATTGATAAGACTACGAGAACGATAATCATCAGATTACTTCTGGAACAGGTGAGAGGTATAAGTACGAAATCTCTGCTGTTTCTACAAATGGAGAATCTGTTTAATGCGAGAGACCTTAACTACTACGAGTTGATTTTTGTGGATAGATTAGCGCTGAGAGTGGCTAAACGGATAGAGTTTCCTTTTTATCAGAATAATTTGGTGGAAGCGATTAGAACGTTTGGTGAAACCTATAATCTCACCGCCAGGCAAATCGATCGTGCGCTCTGGGAAACGGGCTTTATATGCACCGCTGAGGGATGTCTGCACGGTGAGAGTGAGAATGGAAAGAACTGCATCTTTCATAAAATTTGTTCGTGGGGGAGGTAAACGCTGATTTCAAAAAATGACACTCATCTTAGGGCTGGAAGGAACCGCATGGAACCTCAGTGTGGCACTGGTCAGCGAAGAGCGCGTGCTCTCCGAAGCGGAATCGACCTATAAACCTAAATATGGCGGTATTCATCCACGAGAAGCCGCGCAGCATCACGCGTCTGAGATCAAAGACGTTGTTGCACATACGTTCCAAAAAGCACAAGAAGCGGATGAACGTTTTACATTGAACCGTATCGACGCAGTTGCATTCTCACAAGGGCCGGGCATGGGTCCCTGCCTCAGAACGGTCGCCACAGCAGCACGAACGCTTTCGCTCTCGTTGAACATACCGCTCATCGGCGTTAATCACTGTATCGCTCATATAGAGATCGGAAGAGGCCGTTGTGGAGCTGAGGACCCAGTGGTATTATACGTGAGTGGTGCGAACTCACAAGTCTTAACATATCGTGCCGGAAGATATCGCGTCTTGGGCGAAACGCTGGATATCGGTATCGGAAATGCGCTGGACAAATTCGCACGCTACCTTGGACTCAGCCATCCCGGCGGGCCAAAGATCGAGCACTTGGCATCGAAAGGATCCCATTACATAGAGATGCCGTATGTTGTAAAGGGAATGGATTTATCCTTCTCAGGGCTGGCGACAGCTGCTCAGGACGCGTTCGATCGAGATCCCAACCAACAGGAAGATATCTGTTATTCCTTTCAGGAGACTGCATTCGCTATGCTCACCGAGGTAACCGAGCGCGCGATGGGGCATCTTTGTAAGGACGAAATGCTGTTAGCAGGTGGTGTTGGCGCGAATCGTCGATTGCAGCAGATGCTCCGAACGATGTGTGAAGACCGAGGCGGCAGGTTTTACGTTCCCGAGAACAAATATCTGGGTGATAACGGCGCGATGATTGCGTACCTTGGGCTCCTCATGCTCAAAAGCGGTAACACAACCCCACTTGAAGAATCACAGGTGAGGTCTAATTATAGACCTGATGACGTTGACGTGACGTGGCGAGATTAGTCCTGCAGGGAATCGAAAGTTTTAAAGAAAGTAACGTCTTCTACTAAAAGCAAGTGCCATGAAACGAGAAGAAGTCCTGATAGAGGCGTTACCGTACATCCGTGAATTCTACGGCTCGAAAATAGTAATAAAGATGGGCGGACATGCGTTAGTAGACGAAAGCATCATGGATAAGATCACCCAGGATTTGGTGCTGCTCCGATTTGTCGGAATCTGCCCGGTGGTGGTGCACGGGGGTGGTCCGGAGATAACCCGGTTAATGGAGCGATTAGGTAAGAAACCTAAATTCATCGGTGGGCTTCGCATTACGGACGACGAAACGATGGAAATCGCACGAATGGTGCTCGTCGGGAACGTCAATGAGCGTATCGTATCACTGATCGGGAAACACGGTGGTAAGGGCATTGGCTTGTCAGGCAACGATGGCACGTTAATCGCGGCAAAGAAGAAGCGAACCCAAAAGGTTGCCACAGGGGGCGAGGAGCAGGAAGTTGACCTCGGCTGGGTAGGCGAAATAGAAGCCATAAACGCCGAGATAATAAACATCACGAGTGAAAAGGGGTATATCCCTGTCATATCGCCGATAGCCGTCGATAGTGCGGGTAACAGCCTGAACGTCAATGCCGATTCCGTAGCTGGCGAAATAGCGTATGCGATCAAGGCAAAGAAGCTGATCTTACTCACCGACGTGCCGGGAGTGCTGAGAGACCCCTCGAACACGGCGACTTTGATCTCCAAAACAACGCCAGCAGAGATACAAGAGCTGATCGCGAAGAACGTAATCGGTGAAGGAATGATACCAAAAGTGGAAGCGAGTTTACGAGCTGCTTCTGGCGGCGTCACCGCCCATATCATCGATGGACGCGAGCCCCATTCCATTCTGCTTGAGTTGTTCACCGACAAAGGAATAGGGACGATGATTGGTTAAAAAGCGCATGCGTTCTTTCCCTTCCTTATTTTAACTGGTTGGAAGCAGGAGAAAGAGCGGATTCATTTAGACCCTACGTCAGTTCCCTGCACATCTCACATCATGTGAATTGGCAACCCCATATTGTTACCCATTTGGATTACATAAGTTACCCAAAAAGAAGGGTATTTAAAGTCACCTCCCACTTCAAAGAGTGAGGTGACGACATAATGAAAAGATGGTCTTTACTGAGTATTAGTAGTCTCAGCCTGTGCGCGGTGCTCGTAGCGAGTTTGATTTTTATAATGGTGGCCTCAGCAAGTTATCCGATGTTTCATTACGATCTGCAAAGGACGGGAAACGTTAGTGGTGATGCACCGCTGACCAATCAAATATCCTGGAGCACACCCATAGGTGGGTTAGTTGAGTCTTCTCCTATTATATCGGATAGAAAAGTCTTCGTTTCGAATTGGTTCGCAGAATGGTATGGCGGTGAAAATGGTCTCTACTGTCTGGACGAAATCACCGGAGCAATTCTCTGGAATAATTCTTTAGACGGGAGTGGAGGGACATCGACGGCCGCAATATCTGGCGATAAACTATTTGTAGGATCGTTGCCTGGCAATTTATATTGCATAAACGCTTCCAGTGGCGAAACGATCTGGACTGAGAAGATAGAGCACAGCCCGGCGTATAAGGGTGTTGCTTCCTCTCCTGTTGTATATAATGACATAATCTTCATTACCACGTTTTCAAACAATGCCCTTAACAACGGAACGCTTCATGTATTTGACTTAAATGGAACCGAGTTATGGAACCTCTCAACCGGAGATACTTTCTATTATACCTCACCAGCAATTGCAGATGGTAATGTATTCTTTGCGGGGAATCTCACCAATCACTCGCTATTCTGTGTTAACATATCCACGCACAATAGACGTGTTGCTAATTAAAGGCAATCGTCACTAAGGGGCTTTTAAATAGGATAT
>CAYNTR010000102.1:0-7308 GCA_964400255.1 uncultured Halobacteria archaeon | reverse complement strand
CTTCACCATGTGGTTCGGTGAAACTACTTGACGAAATAATTTCGGGACTCCACAACAACTATTCTTGAAAAGATTCAGTCGATCAAAGGTGTGACCAAAACAAGGACTCTGGTTGGCACAGAGCTTTGATGGAGAATTTTAAACTTCAACGTGGGATCTTTTCCCTTTATTTTTTTCCACTTCAACTTTTGTATCCTAAATTTCGCCTCTTCTATAACCGTTTTATTTTTCTGATTTCGTTGCCACTAATGCCAGTGCAAGAACAAAAATGGCCTGCTTGTGCTCTTTCAAGCTACGATGGACCTGAAAGGGGGAAATACCCAGCTCTTTGTACTCCGTGAAATCGCAGTCCAAGCCTTTCTCTTCACAGTACTTCTTAAACTTAGCCAATAACATATGGAGATGTAACAACTCTGCTTTTTTCATTGACCTTACCCCTAACACATATATGTACATACATATACTTAAAAATACAAAGGCGTACCCGCTCATTTCCTATTTATTCGCTTCGGTTTCGGTTGGGTGGTAAAGGCACACTCAGAGGAGCTTTTGTTTTTGGCTTTTTTCAAAATATTATTCACTTGCTACAGTTCGAGTGACCCTTCTTTACGTAGCCTTTCAATTATTTTTTTAATTGCTTCTACAACTAGTAACAGGTGCTTCTCGTTCTCAAGTACCATTCCATTAAGGATCAGATAACCTCTCCCATACTTAACAGCAGCTATAGGATAGCAGTCAACTTTTCTGTCTTCATGATATTCAAATTCACCTTGAATAATAGGGATGAGCTGAGCCTCTGCAGACTCACAACGAAGAGCTGATCGATATTCTAGAACTTCACTTTCACCTTCAATAATGTCAAAATGAGCAGCATTTTTAGCCGTTAGAAGACGTTTTTCATCTCCTAACGTGGTACGAACACCAAAGTTTTTGTAAAGCCATGTATCCATTAAATACGAACTACCCGGGATAACCACTGGCTTTAAGTGAATTTTTAATTTTGTTCTAACTCCCACTTCGTTAGTTTGTAACTTTGGACCTGAGAACCCTTCTAATTTTGTTTCTGGATTCCACTCAATTGGTTCTGTTATAACTTCCCCTTCGTAAGTTTCTACCATTGAACCTGTGAGATCATCGTGTGTTTTTTTTGGATTCTGCATGTACCAGAATGCTAAGCCAGCAGTATTAACAAAAACTCCGCCGTTCTTTATATATTCCTTAATCTTTTGGAAGGTCTTCAAATTTGTGGTATCTTCCTCAGGGTATAACTCACCAAATGGATTAAGTATGATAGAATAATCATTTTTCATTGATAAGTCAATTGTCTTTTCAGCGCTGATATCATTAGGGCAAAGACGATTGTACCAGTCTTCGGGTGTATAAACTGTAGAGCGTAGCAGTTTTTTTGTCTCTATTTCGTCTATCCCTCTTACAGAGAGGATAGCAATCTTCGGATTCTTAAATTGCGACCGCAGCAATCTTCTAGCAAGTATTTGATACCACTTTTCATAGGTTTGAAACCAACAAAATAAAAATGTTAATGAAATTACAAGAGGTATCAAAACCGCAGGTAAGGGATTTAGACCTCTAAAAAAATACTCATAAAATGAACTAGCGATAGCTGTTAAGAACGATGCTACCCCCGCGCCCAGAAATGGGCCTTTATAAGGTTTAACCAGTTCGCCTAACTGAATAAGACTCCTGAATATTCTATCCATTTTTCTCTTACAGGCTTTATCAATATGGATAAGCTTTTCAGTGCAGTTCTTCGTTATTTTGCTATGTTTAACATCCTAATTTGCTGATTTTCTATTGCGTCTAACTTCAGTGTATCCCATATAAATCTTGTATATCCTCCCATATTGCTATCATAGCCAAAGATATTATAAAGTTTCCGCTTTATGCGGAGTGATTGCCGTTGATGGTTTTCTGGAAATAGTCGACCTCTCTGGAGGTTTTGGTGGGATGCGGTGTGAGCCACGGAAATCCGAGCTTCTTTAAAGCAGAATTAAGAGCGTCACGGAAGAGGCGGTGCATGAAAGGGGATAGGAGAAGGAGGTGTTTTAGGAACTGCTTTGCTTCAGTTTTTGGGTTCCGTCGTTTCAGTCAATAAGAGAAGCTTATTGATTAGAGTCTTTTACATGACCCCTAAAGTGAAATTATAGACCAACCGTTTCTATCTGTTACTTCTATCTTCCCTGATTTAACCTTATAATCTAAAAAGGGTTTTTAGACGTCGAGTACGACTCGTGCGTGCCACACCTCGTTCTGCGCGACCTCCATCATGTTGTAAGTGACGGCTTTGATAATAATGCCCGCTTCGTGCTTCTCAGGATCGAATACCCCGCCCCTGCACGTTCCTCTTATGCTAAATGCTGACTCGTTCACGGCTATATCGAATTTGTTCATAACGAGCGATTCCGCTTCGAACAGAAAGAGCATCTCATCCAGCCAATCGAACATCAAACTGTAAAGATCTTCTGCTTGTACCGTTACTACTCGTTCCTCCGTTCCTTCTATTGCCTCAACGTCGGTCATGAAGCTGAACATGGCGAGTGCGGCATTGCCAAAGAGCTCCTCTAACGTGGTGCCGAACGCTTCGAAGCCCACATCCGAGGGATGCTCGATATACCTGTATCTGGTTTCTTCCTCTCGTGCCATTTGCTCTCATTCTCCGAGATGCTACTCTAAGCTACGAGTTCGCTACCGATAATTATCTATCAAAGATTAAAATAAAATACTGAACAGGTGGATTGTATGGAGACCGAGGTCTTGCCGATTTAAAGAGGTGGGATAGAATAAGATGTTCGCAATAGAAGTTGAAAATCTGACCAGGAATTTTAACGGCTTTGTTGCGGTAGACAACGTTTCGTTCAGCATATTGAGCGGCGAAATTTTGGGACTGCTCGGGCCTAACGGAGCGGGAAAAACGACCATCATCTCCATGCTCGCAACGTTATTAAGGCCAACGTCTGGTTCTGCGCTTGTCAACGGCTTTGAGATCTCAAAAAAGGAGGACGATGTGAGGAAATCGATTGGTGTCGTCTTTCAGGATCCGAGCCTAGATGAGGAGCTAACTGCGTATGAGAACATGGATTTTCACGGTAGACTGTACCGTATTCCGAAGATTGTACGGCAGCAAAGGATAGTAGACCTGTTGAAGCTTGTTGAATTGGACGAGCGTAAAAATAGTTTTGTAAAAACGTTTTCCGGAGGGATGAGACGGCGCCTGGAAATCGCCCGGGGGCTACTGCACGAACCTACCGTGCTGTTTCTGGATGAGCCGACGCTTGGTCTGGACCCGCAAACAAGGAACCATCTCTGGGCGTATATCGAGCAATTGAATAAGGAAAAAGGGATTACGATAATCCTCACCACCCATTATATGGACGAAGCAGACCGACTCTGTGATCGAGTAGCGATTATTGATAAAGGCAAGATCATCGCATTGGATACGCCGGAGAAGCTCAAAGAAGAGATCGGCGGGGATCTTATCACCATAAAGTCAGCCGAACGAGAGAAGCTGTATGCGAAACTCAACACGTTATCATGGGTTAAGCATGTCGAGTCTCATGACGGCTTTGTTACCATCAATCTGGAAAATGCAGAGAAACACGTTGCAGAGCTTGCTCAGCTATCAGCCACGAATGGGATCGAGATTGATTCGATTTCCATTCACAAGCCGACACTTGAGGACGTCTTTTTGCAGTTCACCGGGCGAACGATACGGGAAGAGGAAGTCAGCGGCAAAGAGCATATGCGGATGATGCATCGAATGTGGAGGCGATAAGATAAGAGAGGATAAGATACCATGGACATTGTGTACACGATCTGGTTACGGAACATAAAACGGTACCTGCGCTCGAAGAGCAGGATCATTGGCAGTCTGGGCATGCCCCTCTTCTTTTTGCTCGTACTCGGCTTCGGCCTCAATTCCGTGGTGCGGATTCCGGGAACGGGGCAGGGGTATATGGGCTTTATTGTGCCCGGTATCATCTCGATGAGTGTTATGTTCACGTCCGTCTTTTCAGGCATCCAGATCATCTGGGATAAGCAGTTCGGATTCCTGAAAGAGACGTTGGTGGCGCCAGTCTCACGAATGGAGATTATGTTTGGGCAGACACTGGGCGGCGCAACAACTGCGTTTATCCAGGGGTTTATCATACTCGCTCTGTCCCTGTTCGTAGGCCTGAACATCACCAGTGTCGCGGGGTTTTTGATTGCATCGGTCTTTATGGTGCTCATCGGGCTTTCGTTCACGGCGTTTGGCATCGCGATCGCGTCAAAGATGGAGGATATGCACGGTTTCCAGCTCATTATGAATTTCGTCATCTTTCCGATATTCGGGCTGTCCGGAGCACTCTTCCCGATCGATAGTCTGCCCTCGTGGTTGAAGTCACTGACCTTGATCGACCCATTGACCTATGGTGTCGAAGGGATACGGTACGGGTTATCGGGAACGTCACAACTAAATCCATTCTTCGGCTTTGTGGTGCTGGCCGGGTTTACGGCTTTTATGGTGGTCTTGGGAGCTGCGCTATTCAGGAAGATTAATGTCTAACTAAAATTGATGCCCGCAACCATTTTTAACGACATTCGGATTTGGTAACGCACGATGTGCTGATTCCCCTCCCCCGTAAGCGAAATAAGTCCAATTACTATCTTTGCACATTATTCATTTTTCAAATCTTCTTCAAGTTTCCAGAGAAGGCTCAGGTCCACATCGGCGTAGGTGTTTCTTCCCACTTCGAATGGATTATCCATATCTTTTATCAGCATTATGATGCCGATGAGCAGGAATGACGTAGCGCCGATAAGAGCAAGCCCTACGTAATACGGTTCGATTTTAATAAAAAGCAAGAGTAACAAAACCGCGCCGACTGCCAGTTCTGCAAATCCGTATGCCGCGGGAATGAATGTTGTCTCCGTGACGGTCTTTATGCGATTTGAAATCTTATCAATGTTGATAAGCTCAGACCTCAACTTAACAATGAATTGAGGAGCGGCACCTTTTTCCGCGAGGTGACTGATATCCCCGTTTATTGCATCCATGGCCGCGTTTATTTCTCCGATTTCCCAGACATTATTTCTGAAATTTGCATTTATAGTATGGAGGAGTTCGCGGATATGGACGCGCAGGTCTTCGGTGATTTTTCTATCGTTAAGGTAAATAACTCTACTGTCCTCGTTGAGGGCTTTAATAGCCGCAGCCAGTTCTCCTGGTATCTTTTTGCTTTCTTTGTAATCGGTAAGCGTGCCTGAAAAGATAATGGCAATGGTGAAAACCACCCCGCCTACAAGAGCAGTTACCGCTCGCGGCCATTCACCCGTAGCCACCTCGAGGTTTAAGATATCAACCACTCGTTTTATGATAATCAATATGGAAACAAAGCCCAATACTTTGAAGGTCAACCCCCATTTCATCATGAACGTATTCATAATCGACAAGATACTTTTTGGGTTTATAAATTTATGTGCAGGAGGCATCAAATCCCGGTATGAGCTAAAAGACGACATGAAATCTTTTGAATGCTGCATCGACAAAGGATAGGTACATGTAGTGCGGCAGAGTTGTTGATTTGGTATGTTTGAAGGATGGAAGCATGATACCTCAGCTTATCAAATTTTATGATGTTTCCGAGGCCAGATAACCGAAAAGCTTTTATATGCCCGCCTATTATCTCACGGTAGTGATAAAAATGGCTGAACTACCAAAAGCACCGGTAACCAAGATAATTAAGAACGCAGGAGCAGAGAGAGTTAGCGAAGATGCCACTGTAGCAATGGTGAAGCTGTTAGAGGCTAAAGCCGCGAAAATAGCCAAAAAAGCGGTAAGCCTCGCGAAGCATGCTGGAAGGAAGACGGTGAAAGCGGAAGACATCCTGCGAGCAGTGGAGTAAATAAAAAGTTGAATAGATAGAAGGGGGAAAATAAAAATCACCCCTTTTTTATTTTTTTGGTCAATCGCCACAGTTTCTTTTCGATTTTTAAAGATATTTTAGCACGAGGAAAAATCAGACTAATCTTTCCTACGGATTCCGTCGACTAAAATCTTTTTGGTCGATGATTCTGGTAACATTCCTGACAGTAAACAGGCCTAGTGCCATCTGGTTTAAATGGTACTTGACATTCTGTCCCGCAGTCCGCACACGTAACGGTGTGCATCTCACGAGGGGAACGAGCAAAACTCTGTCTTCTGCTGTCAAAATTCCTTGTTCTCTCCATGTTATATACCTCCATATTATTATAGGCTCTTAGTATTTAAATAGTTTAGATGCAAAAAGCCGGGGATACTTTTATCCGCACCGCCTCTTTCCACAGCCGCTCCAGATTTCGTAATGGCCGGTCGGTGTGTGCGCTCCACCCTACTTTTGGATTCGTCACTTCCCTTACGTTTTTATCCGCTCATATACTTCACCGCGGAAGATATGACTAAGCGTAGCCAGCGAACGAAAGAGGTGGCCACAGCAGCATACATGTATAGTCAAGAGAAGAAGCGAAAGAAAGCATGAGGAAAGGTTCACATTAACCAGGAGCTATTCATAATATATGGCGGGAACGAACGAGTGAATATTAAACCGGGAATACGGGTAGCAATTGTCCTGAAAAAGGATCAACGCTCTGGAACGCTCACGGAAGGTATCGTTAAAGAGATTCTGACCAATTCGCAACACCATCCGCATGGCATTAAGGTCCGCCTCAAATCCGGCGAAATCGGACGAGTCAAAGAGATTCTCAACTAGTAGTATTTTAAGAAAAGAAGAAAAAAAGGAGGATAGGGGAAAATGGGTTTGTGGGGTGGGCGAATGAAAAGGCAAAGAATATGGACATCTGGGATATAGGCCTGACAAAATTGACCGTGCTCTTTGCAACGCTGCTGATCGTTAAATTCTGGCCTGCGATCGTATCGCTGGACTGGTACTGGTATCTTGCAGCAGCACTTGTGGTGGCAATCAGACCACTGTACCGTTTTTTCGTCAAGTAAAACCAGGGCAGCTATACCCAAGTTACGTGAAATAAATCTGGAGCCCAAAAGAATGCAATTCAATAAATGAGGATTTTGAAAAACCCTCGAAAAAGGAGAAAATACCCATAAAGTATATAAATAAAAGGAGGATTTGAAAAGTAAATCAAAATACTCAAATGTATATACTATAATAAACTAACGTCATATTATGAATGTATCGCAAGTCTACATCGCCGTATCTATTGTAGTCTTGGCTATTATTGCCTTACTCGTGTTTTTCGGAAGCAAAGAGGCTGTCCAACAATTATCGCATTGCCGCCGGCAGCAGAGCCATTTTAACC
>CAYNTR010000101.1:0-7437 GCA_964400255.1 uncultured Halobacteria archaeon | reverse complement strand
TATTGATGTTCAAAGTGAGCCATGAAAATTAGGACATCACCCTTTTTTCGTTCATTGAGAACCCTGATTTACTCGATATCCACATCCCTACTAATGGCTTGCTTAAATAGCGTGGCAAAACGACGGAGTCTCTCCTCTTTCGTTTTGTTGTTCTTTCCACCTAATCTCGTCTCGCTTTCTCCACAATTTCATCAAAAACCGCTGGATCGCTTACATCGACACCCATTTCGTCATAGAAAATTAATAGAGTTTTTAAATGGATCTCTGGAAATTCCCGACACCCAGAATAATGCGCGGTATAACTGACCAGTAAACTATTTGATAGCGGATCGATGTCAATTATCTCGGCATTTTCATAACCAAGTTTTTGGAGAAATTTATTCAATTCTCCTTTGTATAGCCTCAAAAAATCTTTATCCGTTTTTATCTTTGTTACAATATCCTTTGGTATCTCAGATGAATGATAGTGAAGTTTACGTTTTACTTTTACTTCTTTGTAAACCTCCTTTGCTATGATCTCGTCCAATAGTTTTTTCAGTTGCATTTCTTTCTTCTATGCCACCCCGTTATGGAAGTGGATTCTGAAAAACGCTCAAAAGCAAGAACATGCCAGTCTGGTGTAGAAAAAGATTATGGTACGGGTTGTGTGAATCAAAATCTCACCTTTTTATAATTCTTTGTACGTCCGAATTCAATGCTAAGCGTATCGTTTCCCGATCGCCTCTCGGAATCACTCTATTTTTGCATTCTTTTGAGCCATACTATCCCCCTCGACTAAATGGATTATCTTTGCTGCACGTTCGGTAGAAATTACCAGAGAAGCAACGCGGATACCGAAGGCGCTGACCTTACCATCACCTATAAACCTACTGAATATACCTCGTGAAGCACAGGAAAAGCTCATATGAAACTACTAAACTTCTTTGAGAAGCACGCCTGAATGCCGTTACTCTTGCACCATCATCGCTACCCTTTACTCGTAGGAGCAGGGTAGTAAATCGAAAGTTTTATATATGCCATCCTTCTTTAGAATGAGATACAATATGGAATACCTGTTCGATGAGCGGATAAGCGAGGGTACGATATTCGCGAATAAAGAGGTGCTTCGCCCCACGTATGTTCCTGACAAGCTCCCTCATCGGGAGGAGCAAATAAGAGATTTAGCGGATGTACTATCGGTGACCTTAAAGAAGAAGGCACCTCCTCATCTATTGATATGTGGAAATACCGGGACAGGGAAGACCTCCACCGTGAAATATGTATGCAATTTATTGGGGGAGACGGTACTGAAGAGATGCATAAATTGTTCTCTGCTTTATATCAACAGCGGTATATTTGATTCGCAGTATCGGATTTTTGCTTATCTTGCACGGGTGTTCAATAAACGTGTGCCAATGATAGGATGGCCCACCGATAAAGTGTATTCGGAGCTTAAGAACGGAATAGATGCTGAAAAAAGGTGCATTATCATCATCTTGGATGAAGTGGACAATTTGGCGAGTAAAGGAGATGACACGTTAGATAACCTCTTGATGATGAACGACGAGCTTACCAAAGCAAAGGTGAGCCTGATAGCGATTTCGAATGACCTCCCCTTCACTGACCTCTTGGACAAAGGGATAAAATCCTCGTTAGACACGAAAGAGATACTATTCTCGCCTTACAAGGCAGACCAATTAAACGATATTTTACGTGAAAGAGCGAAAGAGGCGTTTAATGGTTCAACGCTCGATGAAAGGGTGTTACCACTCTGTGCTGCCGCAGCCTCGGGCCTTGGGGATGCCGGGCATGCGCTTGACCTGCTCCGAATGTCAGGAGAAATTGCTGAACGTGCGGGATCTAAGAAGGTGAACGAAGAACATGTGAGTATCGCAATTAAGAAGTTAGAAATGAACAAAGTTGGCGAAGTGATAAAGACACTACCACTCCATTCAAAGATTGTACTCAGCAGTTTGCTCTTTTTAAGCCGAGAAAGGCACAAAAAGAACTTTTCCAGCGGCGAAGTCTACAACATGTATCAGGGTCTGTGTACCCATTTGGGTGTTGCGGCACTAACCCCTCGCCGTGTTACCGATTTTGTCACTGAATTGGACTTTTTGGGTTTAGTAAAAGCGGTGATTGTGAGCAAGGGCCGCTATGGCAGAACAAAGGTCATTGCACTCAGCGTATCTGAAGAGCGTGTGAGATCTGTATTAGTTGAAGAGCATAGGATGAAAGGAATATTAGATATCGGGCTAAGAACGCAGGTGGTATCGCAAGGGGTATGAAGACAATCGCACGATTTTAAATAACTCTCGGCTTCTCTGGTTTGAACTAAGGCTTTGCTATATCTAGAGCCCAAACCTAAAACAAGGATAAAAAATCTTTGTTTATGGTACCTCATCCCCCTACCAGTACTCTTCGAGGAAATCTCCAAAAACATCCCCTATATCTTGTTTGCTTCTCAAATAATTTCTGCTAAAGGTATTTTAAGTGCTATATACACATATATAATAATTCCTGACGGGTATAAAAGAATACCTTTTTATGACCTATAGGCTCGAATGCCCTTAGTATGGAAGAGATCGGAGGTATTTATTAAGATATGTAGGCTTTTACTCGATCTAAACCGTCAACAAGCGATATGTTGCTTAATCGAGGATTAAAATGGGACTGAAGAGACCGAAGAATTTGACCACAAAAAAGCGTCGCGCTTTATGTGGTATATGCTCGGCCGGCTGTGGGGTTGTGGTTACCTATGACGATGAGGGTAGAATTGCCAAAGTAGAGCCGGATGAGGCTTCTGAGCTTGGCATCATTTGCAAACTGGGCGAGCATTCCCCTGAAATTGTGTACTCTAAAGATCACGTCTTATATCCGTTGCGGCGGGTGGGCGAAAAAGGGGGGGGGTATGAGTTCGAACGAATTTCATGGGATGACGCCTATGACCGTATTGTCAATAAACTGACCAATATTAAGACACAGTACGGACCAGAAGCCACGGCGATATATACTGGCTCCGGAAGTTTCGAACTTTCTCTCTATGACGTATATCAACCGAAAGGAGTAGCAGTTTCTTCAGCATCGAGCGTTCTGTTCCCTTTTGGCTCACCCAACACCATGGGAGTTGGCGCGCTGTGCTACGTATCGTTTGCCATGATCGCGCCGCACGTCACGATGGGCGGAATGTACATCAACATGTTCTCTGATTTCGAGAATAGCGATCTTATCGTAGTATGGGGCACCAATCCCGCTACCGATTTCCCTCCTCTCACCCTCAAAAAAATCATGGAAGCGCATCGGAGAGGGGCCGAGGTGGTCGTTATTGATCCCCGCCGCACGAAGACGGTTGAACTCACCGATGCAGACTGGGTTCCGATACGACCCGGAACAGATGGCGCACTCGCACTGGGCATGTGCAACGTATTGATCGAGAAGGAACTTTATGACGAGTCCTTTGTCAGAGACTGGACCCTGGGGTTTGCACAGTTTGATACCTATGTTCAGCATTTCAGACCGGAAGTTGTCGAACGAATCACAGGTGTACCCGCTGCTACCGTCGTCTCATTAGCCAGACGGATTGCAGTCGCTAAGGGTGCCGCGCCAGCGATGTACAGCGGGCTTGAATACAGCGACAGTGGCGTACAGGCGATTCGGGCAACGATGGTACTCTGGGCGCTCGCTGGACAACTGGACGTCCCTAGAGGACGCTGTTTTACCATGCGCGAGAACCACTTTCCCATTAACCGATCAGAATATATCGCAAATCCTCATTTGAAGAAGGCGTTGGGCGCGGACCGTTTTCCTGTGTATACCCTGTATCGGAAAGAGTCTCATGCGATTGCACTTCCCGATTCTGTCTTGAGAGGAAAGCCGTATAAGATTTGAGCCTTGATTATCTTGGGCGGATCTCTATTAATCTCTTGGCCGCAGACCCCGATCTGGCGGGACACGTTGAGAAATTTGGAGTTCTTAGTCTGTATCGACCGCCACCTTACTTCAGACGCTGCATATGCGGATATCGTGTTACCAGCAACCACGTTCTATGAGAATGAATCGTATATGACCTACGGTCCGATCTTCCGCCTACGGTCCGATCTTCCGCATCAGGGAACGGGTGATTGAACCTCTTGGAGAAGCTCGCAACGATTTCTTTATCATGGCGGAACTTGCCAAACGCCTTGGGTACGGCCATTTGTATCACCAAAACGAGGAGGAACTGTTACAGCATGTGCTCAAAGGGTCTGGATTTACGCTTGAAGATGTGCGTGAAGCAGGCGGCACGGTTAAATCACCAACCGTTATGATGCAATACAAGAAGTGGGAAAAAGGACTGCTTCGACCGGATGGCAAACTAGGCTTTGACACTCCTACTGGTAAGTTTGAGATCGCGTCCACGATTCTTGAAGAACATGGCTACAACCCCTTACCAGTGTATACAGAGCCGCAGGAGAGTCCTCTTTCGCAACCTGAACGCGCAAAGCAGTTTCCACTGGTTTTTAATTCCGGCGCACGGGTGACGACCGATTTTCACGCGCAGCACCACGGAATTCCCAGTTTACTTAAAGAACGCCTCGAACCGACGGTCACGATTAACAAAAGTGATGCTGAAGCACGTGGTATTGCGAATGGTGATCGTGTGTGGGTCAGAACAGTTCGAGGCAAGATCCTTTTGCGTGCTATAGTTACGGATGCTATTGTAAAAGGCGCCGTGGAGGCAAATATGGGCGGAGGTTGTCACGTCGGCCAAAAAGCGTGGCAGGAAGGCAATGTGAATGAGTTGACCGATCTGCAGCGATACGACCCGATTTCGGGGTTCCCGGTTTATAAGGCGTTATTATGCGATGTGGTTAAGGCGGACGGCAGAGAAACGATAGCCATCGATTCCGGCGAGTACGATGCCGCTGTTGAAATGGCAGAGATTTCCACACCAACCGAGGCGGTAACCAATCGCATTTACCTGGACCACAACGCGACCACCTATATTGATCCAGAGGTACAGCAGGCGATATCAGAGTTAATTGAAAATCAGTTCGGGAACCCCCTCGAGTATTTATAAAGAGGGAAGAGCGGCTAAATTGGCACTGGAGTCCGCACGCAGAAGTATTGCACAAGTACTCAATTGCACGGCAAAGCGCATTGTGTTTACCGGATGCTGTAGCGAGGCCAATAACTACGTCATTAAAGGCTTAGCCTTTGCCAACTGGAACGGAAAGAACCATATTATCACGACGCCTATTATTGAATATTCCTCTGTACTTGAACCGTGTAAATGGCTGGAAAAATTCGGGTTTCACGTAACCTATCTGCCGGTAGATCGGAATGCTCGGGTAGATCCTAAGGATTTAGAGGCGGCTATTACACCGGAAACGTTGCTGGTAAGTATTATGACGGCGAATAACGAAACGGGCACCATCCAGCCGATTCCCGAACTGGCACGCATTGCCAAAAACCACGGCGTGCTATTCCACACCGACGCCACACAAGCAATCGGCAAGATTCCGATAGATGTTACAGAGTTAGGCGTTGATTTCGTTACCTTCTCGGGACACAAGATCTATGCGCCGAAAGGAGTTGGTGCGGTCTATATGAAAAAGGGCATTGCGCTTGATCCGCTTATCCATGGCGGTGAGCAGGAGAGAGGCTTGCGTGCCAGCACTGAGAACATCATTGGCATCGTGGGATGGGGCAAGGCTTTTGAATTAGCTGGACAACATCTGCCGGAAATGGAAAATGTTCGTCAACTGCGCGATCGGCTCGAGCGGGGTATTAAAGAACTCGTTCCAGACGCGCAATTAAATGGGCATTCTACCGAACGGCTCCCAAATACGATCAATATGACGCTTCCGGGCTTTCGGGGGGAGTCGATAGTCCTCGCGTTGGATCAAAAAGGGGTTTGCATCTCATCGGGATCCGCATGCCATTCCGCTCGCCAGAACCGTCGCACGTGCTACTGGCAATGGGCTTAACTGAAGAAGAAGCACATTGCTCGGTTCGTATATCCTTAGGGATTCGAAATACCGAGGAGGAAATTGACCGTACACTCGCAGCACTAAAAGAAATTCTTCAAGAAGAGAAGACTATCGTGCGCTTTGCGGTCTGCCGTTAAATCTTAACCATATATAAATAAGGAACATAAAAATGGGAGACGGACACATCAGCAAAAGTTCGCGATTTGAGATTTGCAATTACCTGACCGATTCGTTTGAAAAAGAACTGTCCGACGATGTTTTTACTGGTTTGACCGCCGAACAAAAATTCATTCCCTGTAAGTATTTTTATGATGAGCGCGGCTCGATGCTGTATGAGCAAATCTGTAAACTGCCTGAATACTATCTCACACGTACTGAGCTTTCTATCTCAAATGAAAGTGCTGAAACGATTATGGAGCCTTTTGAAAAGGGCGATTTGGTGGAACTGGGCTCGGGCGCGAACTGGAAGATAAGTAAGCTTATTGATGCCGCATCCGAGGATTTACTTGCTAACTACCCGAAGTTAAGAGTATTGGGCATCGTTGCCGATTTCACACGACACTTGGATGTCATCCCCGACGATTCTGCGAAGTTGATCATCTTTTTCGGGAGCACAATCGGCAACTTAACCGATGCTGAAAGTCAAGAATTTCTTAGAAGCGTTGCGAATGCAATGCAGCCAGAAGATCGGTTTTTGATCGGTCTTGACATGGTCAAGCCGAAAAATATCTTAGAAGCAGCATATAATGACACGCAAGGGGTCACCTCTAAATTTAATAAGAATATTTTGCAGGTGATTAACCGTGAATTGAACGCAAATTTTGAAACCTCGCAATTTGATCATGTCGCGTTCTTTAACGAAGATAAAGAGCACATCGAGATGCATTTACGGGCAAATCAACCAACATCAGTTCAGATAAAGGATTTAGATTTATCGGTACAGTTTGAAAAGGGCGAAACGATTCACACTGAGATTTGCCGCAAGTTCAGTGAAAAGAGCGCTGTAAAAATGTTTTCAAGGGCAGGTTTGTCAGTCGAGCGGTGGTTTACCGATCCCAAAAGGTGGTTTTCGCTCGTGGAACTTGTAAGAGGTGACTGTTGATTCATTTCTTGTTTGTCTGCAGTTGTATCATTGTTAGGACTTACGCACTTGAACCGAGCGTGTACCGAGGATGAGCTAGATAAGCTCTAATTGCCCCGCGAATGATGCACGACTTTGCACCATACCAACTGATTCCGGTTCGCAGTCGGTGTGCCTCCAACCGGAGAAATGCTCGCAACGCCATGAGCAGATGGCTCTTCTGCTCTGCAGCTTTCCTCACCTGGGCTTGTTCAATGTCGCAGCACTGTTTGATGCCCCGATGGTAGACTTCTATACCCCAGCCCCGCGCTTCCAGATCGTTCCGGGTTGCTTCCTCCATCTGAAGGTCGTCCGTCGCCCAATGTTCCGCGTTTCCATCTCGGGAGACCGTCCGAAACACCTTGA
>CAYNTR010000100.1:0-7642 GCA_964400255.1 uncultured Halobacteria archaeon | reverse complement strand
GGTAGAATATCCCAAGAAAATATGATTCACTATTTATGTCATGTCGTAGTTAACATAGTGATAGGCCGAGTAAGCGGCTGTTACACCGCCAGCCACGCTCGTTATCGCCTGCTTGAAGGTGGAATCAACGACGTCACCAGCAGCGAAAACGCCTGCAATAGTGGTCCTTGCATCCCGGTCAACATGTATTTCACCCTTTTCAGTGACTGCAACGCCCATCGCCTGTGCCAGATGTGAGAGCGGCACGGTTCCAATCTTAACGAATAGGGCGTCGAGTGTGAGTTCATTGGAACCTTTGTAGGGTTTATCAAGGACGACACTGGTAACGAAGTCCTTCCCCTTGACCTCCACCACATTGACGGCGTTGATCGCCTCGATTCTATCGTTCTCCATCACCCGTTTCAGATTGCTGGGCTCTGGTCGAATCTTCTCGCCCCGGTAAAGGAGATATATCTTCTTCCCATACTCTGCCAGCAATAACGCCTCTTTGGCTGCCGAATCAGAACCACCAACGATGCCGATTATCTTATCTTTATAAAATGCACCGTCGCACAGGGCGCAATAATGGACTCCTCTGCCGGTAAATTCCGCTTCGCCGGGAACGTTCAATTTCCGCCACTCGGTGCCCGTCGCAAAAACGATTGTTTTGGTATGCAGATACTCGTCGCCCATGAAGACCTTAAAGCAGCCTTCCTTGCACTGTTCAACCTCGGTTACCGTCTTATCCATAATATGGACATCATAATCCTTGACCTGCTCTGCCATCCTATCCGTCAACTCTAATCCCGTTATCTGTCTGAATCCGGGATAGTTTGCAACATTTTCTGCTAACACGATCATGCCGCCCAGCTTTTCGGCCACAACCGCGGTCTTCATTTGAATCCTGCCTGCCGTAATCGCGGCACTCAGACCCGATACGCCGCCACCGATTATGACGAGATCGTACACATTCTCAGTCATTTGAAGTATGTTCAGCGCTTCCTGGAGCTTGGTTACATTATAGCCGCGAATGATCGCCCCATCGATATCGATAACGGGAACGGTCATCCGGCCAGTTTTTTCGAGCAATTCATTCAACGCGTGTTTGTCCTCGGTTACGTTCATGTCTTCAAACACCCAGTTGTGCTGGTTCAAAAAATCCTTTACCTTTTTGCACCACGGGCACCCCGGCGCTGAATAAACCTTTATATTCGCCATTTGTATACCCCTACACTAATTAAAATGCAATGACTACTTTTATGTTATCTTTCATCGATGACAAGGCTTCCTGAATCTGTTCCGGACGATACCGTGCAGTAATCAGTTTGGTAAGCAGACCGGGCCATTTCTTTTCCGCAGTTAACAAATCCTTAATTCCTTGCTCAAAATCTTTTCTGTGCGAGTTAACGCTTCCCACAACGGCTTTGTTGCCCAATACAAGCCCGCGGTTAAAGCAATCGGAGCAAATTGAAATCTGCTTTTCTCCTCCTGTAATTGAAGTCAACACGACAACACCGTTGGTACCAACGATCATCATAGCGTGCAAAGCAACCGAAGAATTTCCGGTTTCTTCGATGATAAGATCGATCTGCGTGCCAATCTCACCTGGAATATC
Source organism: uncultured Halobacteria archaeon (assembly GCA_964400255.1). Classification (GTDB taxonomy): domain Archaea; phylum Halobacteriota; class Syntropharchaeia; order Alkanophagales; family Methanospirareceae; genus JACGMN01. The sequence continues at coordinate 6,048 of CAYNTR010000100.1, read as the reverse complement.
ATGTACGTTTATTGTTCGGATATTGAAATGCGTAACACCCAATTCTGAAAAAATAGCGGCCTTATACTCATTATCAGACCGGTCAACGGAAATAACATCGAAGCCGCGAAGTCTGAGCACAATGGCAGTGAGAAGGCCCAGTGAGCCCGTTCCGGTAATCAGAGCTGTTTTGGGCGCCCATGTCAATCTTCTCTGAACGCTGTACGCCATTCTTATAGCTTTTTCTGCCACACTTGTGGGCTCAAGGAGGACTGCAAGATCTCCAAGCTCTTTGGGGATCTTTACTAAAAACTGCTCTTCTTCGACGTAGTACTCTGAGAGATAGCCGTGTCGGCCTTTAATTCCCCGCTCAGTGTACTCGCCCTTGAAACACATGTCATATTCTCCCGCTTGACAATTTATACAATCATCAGGTCTCCGAACAGTCGCAACAACCATATCGCCTGGTTTTAGAGTGCGCACCTTTTTTCCGGTTTTTACAACTTCCCCTAATGACTCGTGGCCAATAATAAGCTGATTTTCACCTTCCGGAGCTTCGCCATATAACCCCTCGTTAATCTCTTTATCCGTTCCGTCGAGCCCCACAAGCTTTACCTGTACTAAAACAGCATCGTCTCTGATACGAGGCGGCTCGATATGGATAATCTGGACGCTATTCTTCTTTTTGGGGGTGACAGCAACGGCTTTCATTTCGATCACACCAGTGTTTATTTGAAGGCTTGAAGACTCATCAAATCTTTGTGAGTCTGCTCATTTTCCTCTCTTTCGCTATGTATTCGTCCTTACCAAATGGATGTCCGCCAAAACCGTGTCGCATCAAGGCAATTGCCTTGTACGCATCACTTTTCTCCTCTCGTGACTTAAAGAGCTCCATAATCGACTGCGAGATTACCGGAATCGGGATCTCCTTGTTCAGTGCATCCTGCACCAGCCAATTTACTTCTCCCGTGTCTTCAACATAACTCTCTATCGCGTTAACGTTTTGCGCTCTCAACCCCTTTTCCATTAGTTCAACAAGCCAACTCCTGATAACTGAGCCGTGGGACCAATTCTTAAAAATCTCCGGAAGATCCAGGGTGAATTCGCTTCCCCGTAACAATGCAAAGCCTTCACCTATCGCCTGAAGCATCCCAAATTCGATCCCATTGTGAACGAGTTTTACAAAATGGCCGCTTCCTGGCTCTCCCGTGTGCACGTAACCATCCTTAACTGCCAGCATCTTTAATATCGGCTCCGCACGCTTAACACCTTCCACCTTGCCGCCGACCATAAAGCAGGCACCGTTTCTTGCACCATCAATACCACCACTTGTTCCACAGTCAAGGAAGTATATACCATGATTCCACATCTCCTGCTCTCTTCTAATCGAATCAAGATAGAAGGAATTCCCTCCGTCCATGACCACATCCCCCTTTTGAAGATAGGGCGCAAGTTCCTCCAGAACCGTATCTACGGTGGGTCCGGCAGGCAGGGAAAGGTAAATGACTCGAGGTGGCTCTAACAGGGACATGAAAGATTCGTAATCGGTAACTACCATGACACCTTTCGCCTCAAGATCTGGCTTTTTGCTTCGCGCCTTGCCTACTACGACTATACCCTTTTCGACTGCTTGAATCGCAAGATTACCTCCCATCTTCCCAAAACCGATAATCCCCAAACGCATGTTCTTTGCGATTTTCATTTTTCTGAAGTGATACATTATTCTTTAACGCATAAATTTTGTACTGTTTACCCGTAAATTTGGGCTAAATTTACTCTTTTGCATGATTTTGACGTTCCTTTGATCTCCACAAGGGGTACGTGTAAACGCCCGAAAGCGGCTGTCAAGAAGCAGCGAGAGACATAGTTCGGACCCCCCCGTGTGCTCATTACAAAAATACTCGTGTTCCCCATCTCTTTTCTTTTTCCAAATGAGCTGTATCAAACGATTGGGCGTAGAAAGAACGCATATTCTCTTGGCAGTAGTATCTGGCGATTGCTCTTGTTTCTTGGTGCAAGCCAAATGATGCTCATTCCGAAGAGAGCTGGAATCCGTTGCTATTCTGTTACTCTCCCCAGAACTCTTCAGCTTCTTTTTCCATCTTCTCGAGCCGGTCGTAATAATCAGGGAACTCGTTAAGATGCGCCAACGCAATTTTACCCGTCGTTAGAAGGTCATCATTGGTAACATTTGTTTCAGGATCGCGTAAGCCATGCTCCAGCTCTACATCCATACCCCTCCGAAATTGATCGACATTAAACTTATCCCATTTAATCCCTAACTTTTCGCCAATTACCTTTGCTTCCTTTTCGGTAACGTGTTTTTTAGCTGCCATTTTTAACCACCTTATTTTATTAAAGCATTCCTTATGATATAAATCCCGCAGTAAGGAATGCGTGAGCTGAGCGATAATCGAATTAACATAATCGAAACGTACGTACGTATTTCTCGCGAATGTTCTTTTTACAGAGTCATATCTGATTTCTTGGTGGAGTGAACTACGTAATAACTGAACAGAAGGGGACACGTACGTGAATAACTCAGGAACCGGAAACAGCATCTCGGATGCATCGTTACAGGACACAGAAACGAAGGGCGTGAAGACATTGCTCGGCGATCCGAAAAAGGCTATTATCACACTTGCGTTACCGATGATAGCGGCTATGTCTGTACAAACACTCTATAATCTCGTTGATGCCATCTGGGTTTCAGGGCTTGGTGCGGACGCACTCGCTGCGATTGGGTTCGTCTTCCCCTTTTTCTTCATTGCCATGGCACTCTCCAACGGATTGGGTATCGGCGCTGGCTCGGCGGTATCCCGACGGATTGGTGCGCGTGATAAGATGGGTGCCGATAACGTAGCGGTTCATACACTCATTATGATGGCGGTCATTGTCGTTGGGTTTACGCTCCCGCTTCTTGTTTTTGCGGAACCGCTCTTTGTGCTGATTGGCGCGGGTAAAACGATCGGTATGACGTTAGCCTACGGCCAGATTATCTTTGCTGGCAGCATATTCATCTTTTTCACCAATATCGCCAATGCGATACTGCGTGGTGAGGGCGATGCGACGCGAGCCATGTATGCGATGGCACTCGGTGCGGGACTCAATATCGTCTTGGACCCGCTTTTTATCTACACGCTTGGTTTGGGTATTGCCGGTGCGGCATGGGCCACCGTCCTGTCGCTGGGCATCACATCCATGATCATGTTAAACTGGTTGCTCATCAAGAAGGACACCTATGTATCAATCACCTTCAGCGATTTCAAATACGATAAGAACATAGTCAAGGATATTTTTGGCGTTGGTATACCATCCTCAGCGATGCAGCTCTCCATGTCAATTACGATGCTGATACTCACTGTCATCATCGTAATGGTGGGGAGCACTGATGGTGTGGCAGTCTATTCCACCGGCTGGCGGGTGGCGAGTATGGCAGTCCTGCCGACGATTGGCATTGCTACTGCCGTTGTTCCGGTAAGTGGGGCTGCATTTGGCGCACGCTCCTTTGAGAAGGTAAGTATTGCTCATCTCTATGCAGTGAAAATTGGGTTTCTGATGGAGACTGCTATCGCAGTAGCAACGTTCATTTTAGCACCGCAGATCGCGGCGGTCTTTACACAGGTGGAGGAAGCGGCACATATTGCCCCGGATCTCACCATTTTTCTCAGAATCATCAGTATTTTCTATCCAACAATATCTTTTGGCATGCTCTCGTCTTCGGTTTTTCAAGGCACGGGCAAAGGAATGAATGCGCTGCTTGTCACCCTGTTACGAACGATCATTTTGACTCCACTGCTTGCCGTCGTATTTGCTTTCAACTTTAATTGGGGTTTGACCGGAATCTGGTGGGGGTTGGTTGCCGCAAATTTTACCGGTACGACTGTAGCATTCATATGGGCCCGAGTGTACATTCGGGGGCTCATGAAAACGATGGTTACGTAATTTTTACGCGAAAATCGGTGCTCTTTTTTAAAAAAGTCAGAACGGAAAGAAGTGAATAGTTTGAAGTTTAGCACGGTGAACGGGAATAAAAAATAATTCGTGCTTCATAAGGTAGTACTCTAAACGGGTCTAGTAACGTGCGTCCTTTAAAATTGCCACCACATCCTCATTGTCGAGGTCATACCACCTCTTATAGGCATCCGCGACGGCAAATGCTCTTCCTTCTCTGACATTTAAACAAAAGATTCGGTCCGCTTCATCTCTTACAAGAGTGATAGCACTCATTGAGGCCGTTGGCACTGCCACGACAATCTCCTTCGGCTCCTGCTTTTTCAACGATTTGAGCGCAACCAGCATAGTAAAGCCTGATGCTATGCCGTCGTCCACGACTATTACAGTTTTACCTTTGATATTAGGGAATGGCGTATCGCCTCGAAACAGCTTCAACCGCTTCTCAATCTCCTCTTTTTCCTCTGCTATGCATCGGTCAATCTCTTCATTCGTCAGTCCCAGAAGCTCTAACAGCGGCTTGTTAAAAATGATCGTTCCATCCCAAGAGAGAGCACCAAACCCTGCTTCCCTATTCCAGGGTATGTGAATCTTCCTCACCACTACTACATCAAACGGTATACGTAACCGGGTTGAGAGGACTGCAGCTACGGGCACGCCGCCGGCAGGGATAGCGAAGATTAGCGCATCAGGATCCACATACGCCTTAATCTTTTCAGCCAGCAACGTACCTGCATGAGAGCGATCGTCAAATACAAACGTTTTATTTCTTAATCGTGGTTCTTCAATGAGTTCGCCTCGTGCCATGGTTCCCTAGAGAATCTGATATGCGCTTTCGCTGTTAACAATAACTAATAAATTACTTAAAAACCTACCACTACTACATGGCGGAAAAAATTGTGGATGTTGGAGAGATAATCCGTATGTTGAATGACGATTTTATCAGCGAATTAGAAGCCACAATGGTCTATGTGAGAAACGCGTTTGTCATGAAGCAGTGCGACTCGAGCAGAGTCACCGAGGATATTTCCGTTGACGAGATGAGGCATATGTGGTGGCTCGCAGACCTGATTGTGAAACGGGGCGGGAAACCGAGTATGGAGCATAAAGAACTCGATTTCGGAGGAGACGATCCGAAAAGCATCTTGGAGCGGCAAATCGCACTTGAAACAGAGGGCATTGAGAAATACCAGCACCAGATTGATACGATCGATGACGCGGAAGTGGTGGGCGTTCTGAAACACATCTTGGATGAGGAGAAACGGCACCGAAAAGAGTTCAGGATGCGGCTTGAAAATCTGGATACATGAATCCTCTTCTCCGTTCCTTTCTTAGTTGCACGCCGGATAAACACTGCTAACGATTGTACGTGATCTCCACGTGCCGAAGCGGGATAAGTGACTCCTACACTTATTTTGCGTTCTGCAGTTCTAAGAGTCGGTGTTTCACCGCTTCGACATGCCCCGTGACTTTCACCTTGCGCCAGACATGCACGATGTTCCCCATCGGATCGATTAAAAATGTGCTCCTCACAACGCCCCAGAACTCTCTGCCGTATAATTTCTTCTGCTGCCATACGCCATACCGTTCGAGAACTTCGTGCGCAACATCGCTCAACAGGGTTACTGCAAGCTTGTGCTTCGCAGCGAACTTGTTATGGCTTTCCACCGAATCGGCGCTCACGCCGAGAACAACCGCGTTTAATTGTTCAAACTCATCGCGGGCGTTGGTGAACTCCACCGCCTCGCGTGTACAGCCACTGGTATTGTCCCGAGGATAGAAGTAGAGAATGAGCCATTTGTTTTTGAAATCGTCCAGGCATATCTTGTGATTGTCCTTGTCGGGTAGGCAGAAACTCGGCGCGCTATCCCCAACCTTAATATCATCTGTTTTATTCATCCTAACACCTCATCGTACCAATTTAACGCGATCATTTCCTATTATAGTTATTCATGAACCTTTTCAGAACGTTTATGAGATACCCGAAGAGAAGGAGTTCCCGTTAGATAACCTGACCTCAGTTCTTTACCTCGTGGTTAGAGCTAAAAAGAGAAAAAGGTAAGAGGTTTATTATCGCCTCTTTCCTTCGGTTATGGTTAGTGCAACGATTACGGA
>CAYNTR010000099.1:0-7694 GCA_964400255.1 uncultured Halobacteria archaeon | reverse complement strand
GGTTAAAATGGCTCTGCTGCCGGCGGCAATGCGATAATTGTTGGACAGCCTCACTATTCTAAAAAAAGCTTTACAAAAGAGCGCTTCGCAGTTCGCGAAGTACAAAGGTATAAAAGTAACTAAGCATGTCACACTCGAATAATTTAGAGTAGATTGAAGCAATGTTCTTGCTGCTATCATATTTTGCTTTCCTACCTTGATGATTATTCCCGTGGTTTGGCGGAAAATCGATGGGGGTGAATACGTCTCTCCACAAAGATCATCTTTCCATCTTTGGTGTGGGAATAGCTCATATCGTAGATATCATAATCTATACCCATTCGTTTTAGTTCTTCTTGAAGCTTGCTAATAATGTCTACAATAGTATCTAAATCGCTAGACATAAATATGGACTGATGTTTTCCAGTTCCTTTGCCTGATAATGAGTCCTTATAACTCACCCAGTTCTTGGGGATAGGATATCTTCCTGCCTGAATCGCAAAGTTAGATAATCGGTTTAAGAGGTTTTCTTCAGATGATGTGTAGTTTATATTGGCATTTTTGAACAATTTTAGTAAATCATGCCCTAGTACGCTCTCATCGAGTTTCCCATTATTGACAACTGTTGAGGTTTTCTGTATAATGATACATTTGAGTATGTTTTCAATTGCGAATGAACTCAGCATCATGTATATTCCAACATTTTGATAGAGACCTTTTAATGGCCCTTCCTTTTCTTTAATCAAGACTTTATTCGCGGCGTAAATTAAGCCTGTTGCCTTACCAAGCCAAGTATAAGGATCCTTGGCTATCTCTGTATATCTCTTAACCCATATGCCATCCTCATTTGTCATGTTTCATTCATATCTGTTTGACTTGTGAGAAACACAGATTCCCACAAAGAACTATGTATTCCGTGCTTAAGCATGAAGCCATAATTCCGCAAGCTAAAACAGCTCCGCGAGCTCGTCCATAATCTCCTCGGCAATTATTCGCTTCTTACCGTTCACGTGCTTCAAGTCATTCGAGCCTTTTCGCAAGATATAAACGTCGTTATCCACTGTTCCTATGCCTCCCTTGCCAATATCATTTGCAACGACCATCTCAAGGTTATACTGCTCCATCTTCGTCCGGGCCCTCCGTATCAGTTCATCCTCTGAAACGTTCGTCTCCGCTTTAAAGCCCACGATCACAAGCTCAGGAAATTCGTTCCGAGCTGCTTCTATCAACTTCCGCGTGGGGGTGAAATGGAGATGTAAATCCCCACCGGATGAGATTTTGACGTCCGCAGGATCAACAGAGAAATCAGAGATCGCAGCTGAGGATATAAGCACGTCGTAGCGCTTTCGAAGCTCCTTCATGCATGCATCGATCATTTCATCTGCGGTCTCCACGCGCAGCTCGTTTATTCCCATCATATTCAGCTCTTTACTGTGCACGAGTGTGACCTCAGCACCCTGTTTATACGCCTCCTTCGCGAGTTCAATCCCCGTTCGACCTGAACTCCTGTTTGTCAATATCCGTATAGGATCTATGGGCTCAGCAGTGGGGCCGCCGGTTACAAGTACGCGTTTCCCCGCAAGTTTTTTGGGTGACAGGATGTGCTCCACGGCAAGAATCATTTCTCCGATCGACACGATTTTCGCGAGCCCTTCTTGAATCTTCGGTCCTAAAACCGTTACGCCAAGACTTCGTAACTTCTCAAGATTCGCAGTGAGAATTGGGCTGTTATACATCGACTCGTGCATCGCAGGCACGATAATGACCGGAATACCAGAGCCGAACGCTGTGGTTGCAAATATCGTCACGGTTGTATCTGATACCCCCGTAGCTATCTTGTTGAGCGTATTTGCTGTGCAGGGCGCGATGATAAAGAGGTCTGCCGAACCTTCCATACCGAGGAACTCGACATGCTCTATGTCACCCATTAATTTCGTTATCACTTCGTGCCCCGTGGCATAATGAAGGGTATATGGATGAATTATCTCAGTCGCTGCTTTGCTCATCACGCTATACACATCGGCACCGTGCCGTATCAATTCGCGTGCGAGTTCAAACGTTCTTACTGCCGCGACCGAGCCCGTCACACCTAAAACGATCTTCTTCCCCCATAACGAATGACTCTTTGTCCCCTTTATCCGCAGGGTGGGATGGGGACCCCGTTCTCGTTCTGCCATCTTAGATGGACCGGTCGGGATTTGAACCCGAGGCCTCCCGCACGCCAAGCGAGCGATCTTCCAACTGATCTACCGGCCCTACAGATACCGTGATACATCCTCTATTATCCGCTCACAATAAAAGCATCTGAACCGAAGAGGACCCTCGCTCACCGTAATGAATTTCGATACAACCGGCTCTCGTTCAGCATTGGATATGCAACTGGGATTCGCGCAGCGTATAATGCCCTCTATTGACTCGGGAAGGTAAACCTTATGTTTTGCTATTACTTCATAATCCCGTATGATGTTGATCGTCGCTTGTGGTGCGATGAGCGCGATTTTATCAACCTCTTCAGGCTTAAGCTCCCGATCTTCCACTTTGACGATGTCCTTTTTGCCCATCTGCTTGCTTCGTACGTTCATCGCAACGCTCAACGCTGCATCCGTCCCCGCATAGATCCCCAGTATCTTCAGCACATTCAGCGCCTGCCCTGCCGCAATATGGTCTATAACCGTTCCATTTTTGATGGGCACTACTTTGAGCTCTTTCTTCATGCCACCACACCTCGTCAATACCTAAAGATAACGCACGTTATTTAAATTTCTATAGCTGTCGTCCGGTAGTTTCAGAACATGAAGGAGGTTGAACTTCAATTCGATATGGCACGTATGCACTCCCTAAACAACTGCCTACTGAAAGTCAGTGGGACCGCCGAGATTTGAACTCGGGACAACTCGGTCTTCAGCCGAGCGCTCTCCCAGTCTGAGCTACGGTCCCATCTCGTATACCTTATTTCCATTCACAAGTTATAAATATTTCTCACTTTATTTAGCTCAGTAATGGAAGAAGAGATTAGAAGAGCACTCGATTTTGTCCTCGCCCAACACGCGAGATTCGCGGATATCCGTCTGGAAAAAGGTTACGCAACGGTAATAGATCTCCGAGACGATGTGTTTCGAGAGATGAGTTATGGGATTGATCACGGCATGGGTGTGCAAGTTCTCTATAAAAACTCATGGGGATTCTCTTCCTCCAATAGTATTACCAGCTCCGCACTAAAGGAAAGGTTTGAAGACGCTTTCAACATCGGAAAGGCACTCTCGCTATCAGAATCGGATACGAAAGGGGAACCGATAACGTTGGCTGATGCACCGTCAAACACAGAGTATTTTGCGTTGAAGCCGCGGATAAACCCCGATGATGTGAGCATTGACGAGAAGAAGCGCATGGTTAAAGAGGCATATGACGCGGCAAAGAACCATTCAGAACTCATCAAAAGCATTTCCATCTTGTACCTCGATGGCTACGAGCAGAAGATATATGCGAATTCTGATGGGAGTTATATTGTAGTAGAAACGCCTGCCGTTTTTATGCGTGCAGGAGTGGTCGCGAAAAAGGGGACTGTTTTGCAAGAGGGGAGAGAGAGTATAGGCGCTGTAGCGGGTTTCGAATTCATTAAAGAAGAAGATCCGACGACCGTGGCTCTAAAAGCTGCAGATAAAGCTGTTCGCCTTCTTGATGCTGAACTGCCACCTGCAGGTCCGCTGCCCGTGATTATGGACAACAGACTCACCGGGGTGTTTATGCACGAAGCGCTGGGCCATGCCGCTGAAGCTGATCACGTGCTCTACGGGGAATCGATACTCAAGGGGAAATTAGGCGCAGAGATAGCGTATGAGGGATTAACCGTTGCGGACGACCCCACCATTGAGTATTCCCATGGATATTACCGCTATGATGATGACGGAATGAGGTCAAGCCGAACAGAATTAATAAAGAATGGCGTGTTGGTTTCCTATCTGCACAGCCGAGAAACTGCAGGTAGGCTGGACGCACTGCCAACGTCAAACGCAAGAGCTGCAGATTACTCAGACACTCCCTTGGTCAGGATGAGCAACACGGTTATTGAGGAAGGAGACTGGAATTTTGATGAAATGCGTTCGGGCATTCCGTTCGGCATTTATGCGAAGGGCATGCGCGGCGGGCAGGTGGATACGGTCAAAGGGGAATTTCAGTTCAGTGCAGAGGAGGCGTTCCTGATAGAAAATGGCGCGCTTACGAAGAGATTGAAAAATGTATCCCTTTCCGGGAGAACGTTAGAAGTCTTGAAGAACATAGATGCTGTAGGGAACGATAAGAAGCGGGGAACAATAGGTTTTTGCGGTAAAGATGGCCAGGATGTCCCTGTTTCGGAATACGCCCCCCATGTGCGCGTGACGAAGATATTGGTCGGTGGAGCTTCGTCTGCATGAACGTTAAGTTACAAACTCATCTGCTTGGATGTATTCGACAGATTCCACCTGCCATGCACGCACGGATTAACGGTTTTGAGATATGTCTTCGTGCGACGGGTGGGACTTCATATACGCCTTCCTCTAGTCCTCGATCTTCAATATCGATCTCCTTTTCACGGCAATAGGTCTTACACTGCTTGCATCGGTATCCTTGTGATCGCCCGGCCGATTCCATGCGTTTGCCGCATTGCTCGCATCTCGGATTCTTCATCACCTCCACGTTTAGCTTCCGTAGTTCTATTTTCTCAAGATTGATGGTCCCGTGCTTGAACGACCCATAGACGGTAACCTCATCACCAACCCGTAACCCCCGGATGATAGCGCGAAAGCCCTTCGTCGGCTCGTAGGCGATGCACTCGATACGATTCCCTACGTCTGAGAGCGCCAGAGCAAAGACAACATGCCCGCCCGCTATCGTTCGAGGATTGGATTCTACGACGCCATCTAAAATATAAGACTGGTAATCATCCAGTGTTCCCTTCGCTTCTTCCCACGTAATCAAGTGAGAATCTGTGCCTTGATTTGTTACGAACAACATTTGCCGCTCCGCAGGCTCTGCATGGATGAGATTATAAGCTCGGTAAAGAGCAGGGACGTCGTCTCCTCGTATCCCAAAGAGGACGGGACAGGGCGAGTGCGGTGCAAGAACGAGTTTCGTACTCGCACGATCCACCGTATCCCAGGTTAACGGATACGTAGCTTCGTCAGCCTTCCAGACGCTCGCTTCTTCGATTACCCGTGGCGTCTTCCATCGTTCTTTCTGACGGTATGCCATCAACTCATATGTAAAATCGTAATACGTTGGGTTGCGTTTTTGTACCATTAAAAACGAGGCAGCCGCTAAAGCGCCTATGAGCCCTCGTTTCTCCTTCAAGCCGAAGTAATCGATGTGCATTTCAGACAGGAGTGCATACGCATCCTCTAGCAACACTACCTCTTTCACGGCCATTTCGTAAAAATTCTTTAATTGTACCATGCAGTCTTCCTTCGCACTGCTCTCTCCTCCTTGCATCGTACGTAAAGCGAAATCATCAATGAAGACAACACCAGGATTTGTTTCCTCGTCATGCACCTCCGAGAGCTCACTCACCCGGTATTTGACCAGCCCTTTTACCACTCTCTCTTTTCCTTCGGACACCTTGAGCTCAAAGGATACTGCACCATTACCTCGTGTTTTAAAGGGAATGCACGGATTGAGTCGTACCAATCGTGGCGTTGAAACGTCCCCATACTCCATGAGCTCATCAACTAGAACCGCGCAGAGATACGTGGTGCACATTCCCATTCTCGAATCCGTATCGTCGATTCCGATGATCATAAACCTTTTCTTAAAGAAGAAAAGGTTTATCAAAAGAATAATTTTGAAAGAACTGCTTTTCTAAGTACCGGTTCTTTTTCTAAAAGAAAGTGTAAGAAAGTTTGATTGGTAAGAGGAATCAGGCCTCAAGGAGCGTACTTTAGTGTTATTGGTTTTTATTGGGTTGGGAGGGTTGGTAAGGGGGCTCGGCCCCATACTGCATCGAAATTATATATACCTCTACGCTCGTTCTATATTTAGATTAGGCTTAAGGAACCAAAAATGAACCTGTTTAACGTGACGTTGGTGCTGTATCTATTCTTAATTTACTGGCTCATCATTTTAGCGCTCGACAGGAAGGGCATTTTGGAGCGCTACAACATCTCAGCCTACGGCCCCATTCTAATGATACGAACAAAGCGAGGGGAGCAATTGTTAGGGCGCTTGGCAACTGGTGCGAGAAGGGAACGATTCTGGAGGACTTATGCTAACATCGGCACGGTCTTCGTGCTTATAGCCATGATTTTTATGTTTGTTCTTGTCGCATACGGCACGTATGCCACGTTCATAACGCAACCAGAACCAACGCAGATAAACGAACCGAGGAATTGGCTGCTTATACCAGGATTAAACGAATTTATTCCCATTACCGCATGGGTTGGTTTTGTGATCGCGTTAGTGGTGCACGAGCTTTCTCATGCCGTATTGAGCACGGTTGAGAAGATAAAAGTGAAGTCCATGGGGCTCCTGGTTGCTTTAGTGCCGATAGGAGCATTTGCAGAGCCTGATAATGAGCAACTCTTTGGTGAAAAGGAAAAAAGCCGCGGTGAAAAGAGAAGAGAAAAGATCGAAGCAGACAAAAGAGAGCAGAACACGAAGAAAGTAGCAACGTCACGTGAACGAACGCGCATACTGTCTGCCGGTGTGACCAGCAATTTCTGTGTCGCGTTCATTGCGTTTCTCTTATTCTTTACCATTTTGTCCTCCGTTCAGCCCATGAGTGATAACGTGCTGTATGTTTATGATATTGCAGGAGAGAGTCCCGCGGAGAAGTTAGGTATAGAACCTGAAATTTTCATCACCGCAGTAGATGGCGCACCGATTACGCGTACAGAAGAATTGAATAACGCACTGGCAGCAGAAGGTGAGACGGTGCTCACGATCCTGGATACCAGCGGGAAAGAAAGGGCAATCTTAGTCAATGACAGTTTTGAGAGCACGGGGGTGATCCTCCTACTGGTTGAAGAAGGCCTGCCTGCGGATAACGCGGGTTTAACCGAAGGCATGCGCATAACGAGAATGGATACGATGAGCATAAACAATTATGAGGATTTCCGTGCGTTCATGGATCAGACGAAACCCGGACAAAGGATAGATATACAAACAGATGACAGGACTGTTACTATAGAGTTAGCGGACTCGCCGTTCGGCGACATCGGATACTTAGGCGTTCTCGTTGCCAATAACGCTTTAGGAATGTTTATAGTGGGATTCCCTGCAGGACAATACCTCGGCGGATTGAAGAGCATACCTTCTTCATTTATGACTCTTTCACCACGTCAATGGTTAAACACGTGGCTGTGGTTGACCATAATGCCAATTGCGCCGCTTTCCGCTGGTGGATTCGGGGGGTTCTATCCTGTGCTTTCGCATTTATACGAGCCCGTGGGGTTCGCATCAATCTTCGGTGGCAGTATCTTTCTCTTTGCTGACGTGCTGTTCTGGATAGGGTGGATCAATTTTTATGTTGGACTGTTCAACTGTCTGCCTGCCATCCCGCTTGATGGCGGCTATGTATTTCGAGAGATGTTGAACTCCCTGTTACGGATCGGTATAAAGGAGGAGAAGCGAAAGGATAAAGTCGCCAAGGCAATCGCATCACTGATAGCACTCTTCATCTTCTCGTCTATTGTTATTATGCTGGCAGGCCCGTATGTGCTGTAATATAAAGAAAAGAACTTTGT
>CAYNTR010000098.1:0-7705 GCA_964400255.1 uncultured Halobacteria archaeon | reverse complement strand
CCCCCAGTACCTCTGGAGGAAAGGAGTGGTAACGTGAATTGCGGGACGGCCTCGCTTTCCCTAAAAGTTTCTCGCGAAGTAGCGAAGCGTTTTTGATAAACCTTTTCCTAAAATGATTTATGATCGCAATAATCCTTGCAGGCGGAAAAAGCAGCAGGCTTCGAGGAAAAAATGGCAGAAAGACCGAGAAGGCGCTGATAACGATAGGCAAACCGGAGAACCAGAAACGGCTCATAGATTTGGTTGTCGAAAGCGTCAGGGAATCGAACGTGGACGATTTTTTGGTAGCCATTACAAAGAACACGCCGCAAACAGCGGAGTATTGCAAGCGCATGAATTATAAGACAATAGAGACACCGGGAGAAGGCTACATTGAAGATTTATGGTATTTGCTTCCCAACCATCCAGAATTCGTCTCTATTGCCTGTGATATTCCATTTTTACGAAGCGAGCACATCAATACGATCATAAACGCTTACCTTGTGCATCGTACCAGTATTACGGGTGCAGTTCCCCTGGATTTGCTGCCAGAAGGCATCATACCGAGTCATACGTTCGAATACGAAGGTAAAACGCTTGTTTCGTGCGGTATTAACGCCGTGACACGTTCTGAAAATTCGATACCGTTTGTATTCGCGGATCCCCTGCTTGCCATCAATGTGAATACCGATGGTGATTTGAGGGTGGCACGAAGCTTGATGGAATGAGTAACTCTCCCACACGTCTCACCATCTTGCAGGATGTGAATCCGCCTTAGATGGAACATCTCGCTATAACAAGTTCAATGAATTCCAAACTCCCGCCGCGTCACCATCACGCAGACGTCATGCACGACTTGTATGCCGTTCTTTTCACAGAACTCGATCGCCTTCTCAGATTCCGAGCCCGGCTGCATCCATACCTTATCGATTCCTAAAGCCCTGCATTCTTCAACGATCTTTTCTGTTACTGCAGGAGGAACAACAGTATCAACGACGTCCGTTTTTTCGGGTATGTCCCTGAGCGAAGGATAGCATTTATCTCCCAGAACTTCGTCAACATGTGGATTCACGGGATAAACGGTATAACCTCCCTCTTTCAGGTCTTTATATACTTGATGGCCGTATTTTTCAGGGTTGCGTGAAACGCCGACAACAGCGAAGACGTTCTCTTTCTTCAGGAATTCCTTAATCCGGTTTGGATCCATTATCACTTCTCATTTTTTGATTTTATTTTGACCATCAGTGCCTGAGGTTTATCCCGTTTTAGATTTTTCGTGAATGTGAAGTCTTAACTAGTAAGGAGCTTTTTTCCTCTTGATAGACCTCGATATTATGGTATTTTTGAGCGGAGCCACTGGTGGAATAACGTCTCGATGAGAGATTTTGCTTCGGGAAGTGTCATAGGATCTTTCGGTGGTGTTATCCTTCCTCCGTTACCGTGACGTGCTTGATCTCCTATGGCATCTGGACTATTGGCAGTACGCGTGAAACGTTCGATCGTTTTCTTTGTTGTCCATTCTTCTTTTATGATGTTGTTAATGCCTCCAATATCGCTTTCAATTACTTCATAGATACGGTAGAGATTTACCCAATCAAGGTTTTTGTTGAAGAGCCGAAGAACCGTCGCGACGTTTGTATCATGTCGTGCAATCGCAATCCAATCTTGAATTGGATCTGCTTGACGAATCTCTTGCTCTTGAACTGTGCCGTTTGCTTTCACAATAGTTGTACTTACGCTATATCGTCCATAGGCAGCTACTTCAACCCAATCGAAAAGCTTACGTTTTCCATCATCGCCGACCTCGACAACAGAACCCATAGCCAAAGGCTTTTGCTTTCCTATAACCAACCTTGTTGCTCCATTAATTAGAGAGAGAATCTCGCTCGCTCGGGTTCGTACTTCATTGGCATCTTTTAGGATGTTAAAGTCTGTCGATTTCAAAATGAATATTTCTCCTTTCTGTGTGATGCATAAATCCGGAGAATTGAGAGATTTCGACAGCTCTTCAAGATCGAAACCATCTCCCGTGATCTCTACATACCACTCCATCGTCTCATCCTTTAATCCTAGACTTTCAGATAAAGATTTACATTTTCCATATTAAAACAATAACTTACTTCACAACTTTCCCTTCATATATCACCGCCGCAATGTCGTTCCGTGTCGCTCTCCTCACCACCCCTCTTATCGGATTCCTCACGTTGCTCATATTCGGTGTATCGGTTCTTATTACCACTAAATTTGCCTTTTTGCCTTCTTCTATCGAACCAATGGATTGCTCCTCCTTCAGCGCCTGAGCAGCATTGAGCGTGCACAGCTTCAACACCGCTCGTTCATCAAGGTGAAAAATCTTCGAGATGAATTCCATCTCAGAAAACATGTCCGGGGAATTGAGCATGACGTTATCAGTACCCACGCCCACGGTTAAACCAGATTCGAGCATTTGCGGTAACGGTGGCAAGCCCAAACCACTTACCAAGTTGGATCGAATGCACAAGACAACAGCAATGCGCTTATCATGCATCTTCGTGAAGTCTTGCGCTGATGCTTTGGTGAGGTGCACGATGAAATCTGGGTCGAGTTCAATCGCTCCGATAATATCTTCGGCATTCCGCTCACCCGCATGAAGGGCGAACATCCTCTTCCTCCGCTTCGTCTCTGCCGCTAACTCTTTTACCACTTCTAAAGGGTGGTCTGCAACGCTGCTCATCCCAATTCCATCAACTGCTTCAAAAAGCTCGTTAATATCTTTCGGTTCACCTGCAGCTCCAGCCAAAGGTCTGCCAAATATCTTTGTGCGTACCCAACCGTCACCGCCTGCTAAATGCAAAGCCTCTTTCAACGTCTTCACACCAGAAATACCGCCCTCGCGGAAATCCGCAAACAGTTGTGTCCCGCTGGCAACGATATCCGCAATGGTATCTTTCATTGCGGAGACAAGCGCTTCTTGTGGGGTTTCTGCCAATACCTTGTGCTTAAACCCCCGGGGGCCAACTAATTCCTCAAGGGGCATAGAAGCAGGTTCTTTTGCTACCGAATCGCCGATATGGGTATGCGCATTAACGAAAGAAGGTATGATAATGCCTTCTATGGCTGCTTCTACCTTCTCTTCGCCGATTTCTTTTATCTTCCCCTCTTCAACCACCAAGTAACCCTCTCTCGCTTCAAATTCATCGCCCCATACAATGGTTCCCGACAGTAAGAGTTCCTTCTTTGTCATCCCTCGTATCCAACAAGAGTTGAAAGAAGTTTAGTATATTAGTTTTAGTGGGTTTTCTGTTTCAGATCCGAACTAGTTAGCTCGATATGACTCTGAGTGCAACTGAGGTTATTCAGTCGGTACTACGCGTAAATTCAAAACCACATGATATTTTCGGGGTCCAACAGAGCGCACAATCCGCTTCTCTTCTAATTCTATTCGTAGTGTGTTTCCAAAAACAGACGTGATACAATCGACTGCTTTTTGAAACGGAAAGCCATAGAGATCAGCATCTTTGTTTCCTCTCGCTACGGCGTAATAATGAATCACGCCTCCTGTTCCCGTTCCGACTTTTTCGGTATCCAAATGCAGCGTACGTACCGCCGAGGGCAAGAAACGATGCGCATGTTCGGGTAACGGCATGAGTACACGGTCCGCGACGCCGGCTAACTTTTCCGCCTCTTCTCGTGCATCGCCGAGAATTGGTATCACCTGTCCTCCAACCTTGTTCAATACCACATTTTTTCTCATACATTCATACGCGTAAGGGTTCACATCGATTGAATAAATCTTCGTTTGCGGTTGCATCTTGGCGATGAGAATGGAGAAGCAGCCCACACCTGAGAACATGTTTATTAGGGTTTCGCCGGGGCTCACCTTCTTCGCGATACGCATTCGCTCATGGGAGAGCCGGGGCGATAAAAATACGTGCTTAAGGTTCGCTGTGAAAATACAGCCACGTTCTTTATACGTAGTTTCCAGACGCTCATCACCCCAGATCACCTCCGTAGTTCTCGTTCTATACAGCTCGTTGGTGCGAGCATAAAATGGGACTGCAGCGACGGTTCGCACGCGTGGATACAAGTTATGAAGCGCTTCTCCGATTATCTCCCGTTTCGAAGATAGTTCGGGTGGAATTCGAATGATGATGATATCTCCGATGAGGTCGTACGATTTTACCAACACATTCAATTCGTTTTCAGCTAATACTCCCTTTAACGCTTCTTTTAACTTCATCAACCCCGTTTTTGGATTTTGGTATAATGCTTGTAACCGTGTGATACAAACGTTAGTTATATATTAAGATAAATTGAATACTATTCGCAGGGCAAATGATGAAAGATTATTTCGGGATTCCGCAAGAAATACGGACGTTCTTCAAGGATGATTATGGGAAAACGCTTTTGATAAAGGGGAGTCCGGGGTCTGGCAAAACAGTTTTTGCTCTGACGTTGTTGAGCACAATGAAAGGAAACGGTGCGTATCTCTCTACGCGGATCGACTCAGATACACTGTATATGCAGCACCCTTGGATAAAGACCGAAATTTCCCCGGATAACATTGTCGATGCGACACTATCGGAACGTGAGCGCGTAACGGGATCGGGTGAGGTTACCATAAAACCACTTAAATATGCAAATGTCCCCGATTTTCTCAAAGCCGTTTATTTACAGACGGAAAAGATGACGAATCCAATCATCATAATTGACTCGTGGGATGCCATCGCCTCGTATACCGGGTATTACGAAAAGCGAGAAAGAGAACGATTGGAGCATAATTTGTGTGATTTCTCCCGAAAGACGGGAACAAAAATTATCCTACTCGTTGAGTACAATGGGCAAACTGCTCTTGATTATCTTGTTGATGGCGTTGTCGTCTTAGAGAGCGATATGTACAAAGAGCGTCGCCTGAGAAGAATGGTTATGCAGAAACTAAGAGGATGCCAGATAACAAACCCCGTTCGACTCTTCTCATTGGATAACGGTATATTCAAATCGTTCACGGAATTTAACGGTGCGGGAATGGACATGGAGAACCCTCCTATACCAGATCCTCGTCCAGACCTCAGTGATGCAAGAATCTCAACGGGGTTAGAAGACCTGGACAGGAATATCAATGGCTATGGCAGCTTTAATCTCGTTGAAGGGGACCGCTTAACCTATAATATTTTAGCACGTGTGCTTTCTATAAACGCCCTTAATCTCGGGCGATCCATTATTTTTACCTCAACCGGACAGAAAGAATTGATAAACAAGATTACCCCCTATGTAAAACCGGAGTATAGAAATAATATTACGGTTGAAGAGGATGTACAGAATCTCAAGGGGAGGCTGAAGGGAGAAAGGGATATCGTCCTTCTCAACCTAGAGGAAATAGAGGATACTGATAAAGCGGTGATGGAGGTGCTCTCCTCGATTAAGGAACACCGAGCTGTTGTTATGTGTTTTGGAGGAAAAGAGGGCGACAAAGAAGAAGAATTAGGTTCTATTGCCTCAACGCACATCAAAACAAAATTTATTTCGGGGATACCGTGCCTCTATGGCGAGAGGCCGAGAACTGAAATTTACGCCATGGAGATGGAACCGTCGGCTCAGCTAGGCGTCCCGGTTATAACGCTTACACCGATTGTATGATTCAAACAGGCACTATTAGCGTGATCTTTTGCTCGCTTATTTTGATGTACGCGAGTTATTCAGACATAAAGACAAGAAGCGTAGCAAACGAGCTCTGGCTTCTCATGATTGCCGCGGGGGTACCCCTTGTCATTTACAACTCCGTTCTTTATGGTATCCCGTTCCTAAGCCGTTTCTCTTACTCGCTTCTCTTCACCTTGATGCTCTCCTATCTGTTTTTCCGTTTTTACCTCTTTGGCGGTGCGGACGCAAAAAGTCTTATAGGTATTGCCGTGCTCATCCCAACAAATCCCAGATACACCTTTTTACTACCCGATCCCTTTCCCTTTGCCATCACGACGCTTTTTAATGCCACGGTCATCTCTTTAATGGTTCCTGCTTTCCTGCTTCTTTATAATGTTCTGAATTTACGCGACAAAGGGCTCAGAGAACATCTGGGTTTAGCATTTATCGGCTATAAGATACGAATTGAAACGCTTGGGATGGGGACGCATAAGCATCTAAGATCACTTCACGCATATGAGGGAGAAGGAGAAGGTGAGGAAGGCGCTCTAAAAAGGAAGTTGATTCTCGGCGGTGTCGAGATAGATAAGGACCTGATAGAAAAGCTAAAGGATTATCATGAGCGAGGGAAGATTGGTGAAGAGGTATGGGTGACTCCCGAAATACCATTTATGCTGTACATCACGTTTGGCTTCTTTATTTCACTCTTCTACGGTAATTTAATTCTTCGTATCCTCTTTTCCATCTTTTTGCCATGAACGATTTTTGAGGTAAAAATATCTTTTTACAGAGGCCAAAAGGGGTGCCTTCCTAATCACGCGTGAAAAAAATTCTGATAAAGTGATGATTTGGATGGGATCTACCTTTGTCAGATATCCCCCCGGAGCGATCACTATCTTATATGACTAAGTAAGATACGCCTACTTCAACCTTCTTCTCCTTCTCTCAAGCTCATCTTCCATCGCATTTGCCGAAGCGATTCACGTCTAGCGAATGAGTATGCTCGGTCGTCTTACAGTTCTTGTGCTCCTTGCGCTCTTCGTTTCCCACGCTATTGCTGATCGCCAACGTAACCTTTGGACAACAAACTAAATCCTTAACTAAAACCGGTACTGATTAAAGTGATGAGTTTATAAACAATGTAAAGGAGTGGAGTTGTCGAGGTTGGGGGATGTAATGATGAAATTAGATAGAAAAATAGAAAAAAATCCAATACCTAGGAAAAATACGCTTCACCTCGCGTCGTGCTCTAATCTGCGCAGAAATATCATGATCAGTTTGAAGGGCGGTAAAAAACAACTCGGTGAATTACGAGATGATCTAAAAGTAAGTTCTACAACCGCTATACATGCCTTAAGAGAACTTGAAAAGGGCACGCTCATTTTTCAAGGCGAAGATCGGGCTTATGCATTGACAATAATAGGAGAGATTATAGCACTAAAACTAGAAGATTACATCAACGCGATTGACACGTTGAAAAAACACGAAAAATTCTGGCTTGAACATGACCTCCGTGATATTCCCGTAGCGCTTCTCGAAAAGATAGGAGATTTGAGCAAATCTGTACTGCTCTCAGATACGCCTACTGATACGTTTAAATCTCACACAACGTACATCCAAATACTTGAACATGCGACGGAAGTACACGGTATTTATCCCATCTTTAATCTCGAATATTTTGAAATACTCAAAGACTTGGTGAGAAGAAAGAAAATCGATGTAGAAATTATCGTAACGAATGAAGTATTGGACAGTATAGGCGGGTTAATAGAAACAGAGGAACCGGTTAAAGATTTTTTCGAGGATCCTAATTTCGCACTCTTCGCGGTGGATGAACCTATAAAAATTGCCCTTACTCTTACTGACAGTGTTTTTTATCTTGGATTGTTCGCTCGTAATGGGCTCTACGACTATAACCGAGCCCTGCTAAGTGATGATCAGACTGCTCTCTCGTGGGGAAAAGCATTGTATGCGCACTACCGTCGGCTGTCAGAAGAGGTTGATTTGTGAATCAGCAACTGAATCTAACTCTCTAAACTCGCTTTGTAAATCCCAGCACGCACATGGAATTTCGGTTGCCTCTGGTGCCAGGAGCTTGTACCTAATC
>CAYNTR010000097.1:0-7864 GCA_964400255.1 uncultured Halobacteria archaeon | reverse complement strand
CCCCCAGTACCTCTGGAGGAAAGGAGTGGTAACGTGAATTGCGGGACGGCCTCTAGTTTTTAGAAATGCTGGTACCCCTTTATCTCCAGCATTTCTTTCCTTTCGCCTTTCTTCAGATAGATTCCTTCTTCTGCAGGCACTATTTTGCCGATTATGCTCATCTTTACGTCCCTTTTCAGCCTTTGCATCAATTCTTCATTCTCTAGCGCCTTTGGATCAATCGTAAAGAGTAGTTCATAATCGCCGCCGTAATAGAACGCGAGCTCTCTGCGTTCACGTTGTGATAAATCCAACTCTTCTTCGCGTCGTATCTTCTCGCTCAATACGGGCACGTTATCCTCGTCGAGTTCAGCACCGACGTTGTTCCTTTGTGTTATCTCTCCTATTGAAAGAGCGAGCCCATCACTGATATCCATCATTGAGGTTGTCACGCCTGAGTTAGCGATGGCGATGCCTTCTTTGACTCGTGGTTGCGGCTGAAAAAGCGCCTTTTTCGCTTCTTCTTCAACATGTTTTGGCACCTTTATCTCGCCCGCGATCACCTTCAAAGCGAGCGCCGCGTTCCCGAGCGAACCGGTCACGCAGAGTAAGTCCCCTACTTTCGCTCCGGTTCGCCTCACGGGATTATCTGTAAAGCCAAAACAGGTCCCCGTTAAGATGATCTCGTTACTTCTGGTTAGGTCGCCACCCACAACTACAGTATTATAAAAAGAAGCGCATTCTTGAATTCCCGCGACAAGTTCGTCCACGAAGGATGTCTCGATCTGTGCAGGAAAACCCATCGCGATGGTGATCGCAAAAGGGTGTGCGCCCATCGCAGCGATGTCACTCAGATTAACGGCAACGACACTCCAGCCCATCTGAAACGGCGTTATACCCGGCGGAAAGTGGGTGGATTGTTGGAGCGTATCGGTAGTCACTACGAGATACTTAAATCCCCCTTTTGCCCTTTCTATGTCAATAACGGCGCAATCATCCTCACCCGCTCCCGCCATAACGATTTGTTTATTCGCCGGAAATTGTTTTATTATTCTATCTATTAGTCCGATTTCGCCGAGTTCCCTTATTTTCATTTGATTATCATCTGTGTGCGAAATTTTTATAATTTGGTGTTTGGTCGTCGATTTGCGGGGTTAGCCGATTTTTTACTTCACAAAATCCGGGTTGTCATTAAGCACATACCTATATACATACACACGCATATGTATCATTTGGGAATGAAAACGTCAGGCTGGACGAATATCTTCCCTTTATGTTATGATACTGTAAGTAAAACGTTTGTACTTTGGAATCCTGAAGTCGAATCGATTAAACTTAACTACTTCAACAATTCGCCGCTGCCTGCTCTTGGCGATTATGTCTGGGAAGACACCAATGCCGATGGCATTCAAGATGCCAATGAGAGCGGCATTGCGAATGCGCTCGTTCGCCTCTTCAACTGCACCACTCATCTTGAGGTTGCGAACACAACCACCAACGCGACTGGCTATTACCTCTTCGACAATCTGACGCCCGGAAACTACTCAGTGGAGTTCGTGCTACCTTCCGGCTACGTCTTCAGTCCACAGGATCAAGGCGGTGACGATACTCTAAACAGCGACGCCAACGAGACCGGCATGACCAATTGCACGACTTTGTCGGCCGGTGAGACCGACCTGACCTGGGATGCGGGTATGTATCAATTGGCTGTGGACGCGTACATCAGGATCGAGCCGCCGAATGCAACGAACGAGTACAACGCTACGCACACGATTTTGGCGAGCGTACGGATCAATAACGGTTCCGGGTGGGGTGTGCCACCGGTCGGGACACAGATCAACTTCTCGATCAAGAATGTTACGGGCAGTGCGAGCTTTGAGGACGGTATTGATAACTGCAGCACCGGTGCGGATGGCAACTGCGCGATTAATATAACCCCGAGCGTGCCGGGGCTGGTGCGAGTGCACGGGAGGACGAACGTGACGGTGGACGGTTTTGAACTCTTCCGTGAGACGGACGGGCTAGGGAATAACAGCTGGGACGCGAACAAGACGTGGATTGTCTATTGCATATCCGGATACAAATTCTGGGATAAGACTGCCAACGGAACGAGCCCAGACGATGCGCCGCTTGCGAACTGGACGATCAACGTTACCAACACCACCACTGGTAAGCTGGTGGGAAGCGACGTGACTAATGTTAACTTCACGAATACCTTACCCATGTGTGAACTGACCATTAACAAGACCTGTCTCATTCCGTCGCCGCCAGGACCGTTCGTATGTAGTGACGCGAAGCCCATCGATGAGCTGACGATGATCTGGGACGGTACCCAATCTATCAGGATCAAAGCTTGGAAAAAGGCTCGGTGGGAAGCTGTGTCCAGTTGAACCCTGTACGGGCTGTGCTAAGGGCGTGAAGCCACAGATGCTCGTAATGCAGTACACCGGCGAGGACTGCACAGCTTCTCAAAACTCACAGAATCCAAAAAAATGGTCATGTGACGAGGCGCCTGCCTTCAATTCTCCAGTGCACATTATCGCCACCGATAAGGCGAACCCGAACGATCCAAAAGCTAAGGTGTGGTTCAATGGCACCGTTGGACTCAATGACACGTTCGACATCGATGCGATGAATGCTGGTGAGATCCTTCTGAAGGCCGATACCTACGTGAAGATCTTCGCCCTCAATGGCACGCTTCTGCAAGACATAAAGTTCCATACGTCCTGCTCGCAGCCCTTGAACGTAGGAGATCAGTTTGGAAGCCTCAAGCTCGAGAAGTTTATTCCTAGTAACAGTGAGAATATCGGGCAACCGAAAAGGGAGACAATAAAGGAAAAAGTGGGTAAGCCCTTTGGGCTTCCCAATTTTTTATTAAAACTTCTATCATCTAGAATAAAAAACCGATTTTATTGAGATTCACTAAAAAACAATTGCACGTGCTGTAGTTACAGAATACAAGGCAACGGTTATGTCACCGTAATGTTCCTCATCTTGTCGAGTTTATTTTTCTTTTAGCACAGGTTTTCTTTTTGTAAAAAAGAAAAAGTGTTATGGAAGAGATACTGAAAAAAGTCGCGCACGGAGAACTCAGTGTCGAAGAAGCATGTAAGCAACTGAAAGTAGAGAATATAAAGCGGATAAAAGATTTTGCACGGCTAGACGTAAGCCGGGAACAGAGGACTGGGATACCAGAAATAATCTTCGCTGAGGGAAAAAGCAGTGATGAAGTGGCTGATATAGCGATGGCGCACGCAACTGCCAAGGGGTTTGGGTTAGTAAGCAGAGCGCGAGAAGAAGATGCAGCGGAGCTCAAGAAGCGTGTAGGCGACGAAGAGAATAAGGAGTTTGAAATTGATTATAATCCGAGAGCGCGCACGATTGTGGTTAAGAGACGAGGACACACAATTGAGCAGCGAGGTAAGATAGGCGTAATCGCTGCGGGCACTGCGGACATACCGGTTGCTGAGGAAGCGAGTGTCGTTGCCGAAGTCTGCGGTTGTGAGGTTCTGAAAGCGTATGACGTGGGCATTGCGGGCATACACCGCCTCGCAGCGCCCCTTGAAAATTTGATTACTGAAGATGTAGGGGCGATCATTGTCGTTGCAGGTATGGAGGGGGCATTGGCCTCCGTCGTAGCAGGTCTTGTGGACGTGCCGGTGATTGGTGTTCCTACGTCTGTGGGATATGGTCTTGGTGGAGGGGGCGTTGCCGCGCTTCTTTCTATGCTCCAGAGCTGTGCACCGGGCTTAGCAGTGGTTAATATCGATAACGGTGTTGGTGCGGGTACATTTGCTGCAAAATGTGTACACCATAAACATAAGTAATACGCCGACGTATGCTGAACAGAGGAGTTGGTGTGTTTTCTCAATGGGAGAAAAAAGACGTTCCACGGTAAAACCGTTCTATAATCCCCTCCATTTGTTGGTGAAACAGGCAGTGGCGATTATGCTCTATGCGTGGCTCACGGGCTGGCGTAAAACGGCTTTTTTGCGATGGACGGTTCAGTTGCACAATCTGTTTCATGCAGGTGCTGGCGCACGACAGATTTGCTGCTTCGGAGTGAACCCGCACGTCGTATGGGAAATGACGAGCAGTTGTAACTTGCACTGTGTTCATTGTCATGCGTTCGGCGGCGAAGCGACTTATGATGAGTTGTCAAAAGAGGATGGGATGGCGTTGATAGACCAGATAGCCTCGTTGGGCATAAAAACATTTGTATTCACGGGTGGAGAACCCTTGTTGCGTGACGATCTTTTTGAATTGGTCGCCTATGCGAAATCAAAAGGGTTAACTGTTTTCATAGCGACGAACGGAACGTTAATAACAAAAGAGGTTGCGAAAGTGCTCAGAGCATTCGATGTTGGTGTCGTAATCGGCTTGGACGGTATGAATCCTCAGATACACGATTCTATAAGGGGTGTTGACGGTGCCCATGATGCGGTGATTACCGGGATAGATTACTGCATTGCAGAAAACCTGTACGTACACTTGAATATCGTTGCATCCACGCGGAATTTCGATGAAATCGAACGAATCATAGACTATGGTGATAGAATAGGGGTCTATTCGTACTTCATTTATAATTTCGTTCCGTTTGGCCGTGGTGACGCGGTTCGAGATGATGTGCTTGAAAGTGGTGAGTTTAGCGCTCTCTTGGATCTTCTGTTGAAAAAGCAGCGTGATATAAGGAGGGGGATAATCATTCCAGTTGCTGCTCCTGAATACTGGGCCTATGCGCTTTACCGTCGTGGGATTCATAGTAGGCGGTTCATACAGGTATTAGGTCATTTCGTCGGCGGGTGTCTGGCGGATAAAGGCATGATGTACATTAAGCCAAATGGGGATGTGTGGCCATGTCCATTTCTTTCGGTGCAGATGGGCAATGTGAGGAAAGAACGCATTGATAGAATCTGGAACAATTTACAAGCGTTGAGGTATGAATACGGTGAACATGAGTGTAATGGGTGCGACTATGTGCAGGTATGTGGTGGTTGTAAGGCAAGGATGATGGTGGGAGGGCCAAACGGTTCTTGTCTGGTGAATAAAAAGTCCACTCCACTTCTCTGAGTAGGGGGTGAAAAGGCGGAATTATAAATAGGGTTCACTGAAAAATTATACAGCAGTGCTTATACTTACTTTATTGAATAAAACGTAGAAGATGTGAAGCAGAAAATAAAAGATTTTGTAATGATAGGGATGTGAAAATGAAAACGAAGAGTTCTTTTAAACGGCTGCAAGTAATCCTCGTGCTTGTGCTCTGGTATGGCTTCCTTACGGGGACCTGCGTTGGGCAGGGGGAGCAAAAAGTTCAGCAAGAAAAGCCTGTCATCGCGTTGACCGATCTCGACTTTAACAACGATGGCGCTATCAATCAGACGGACTTAGATATTTTGAAGTCACACTTCAACGAGCGATATCGGTGGTATGTTCCGTGGGATTTGAATGCCGATTTTCGGTGTGATTATAAGGACTTTTATTATTTCTCCGACCGTGTTCCTTTGGACTATCGGTTTCAGGTGGCAGTCAATATCTCGGTGTGGAACCTGTCCAATTATACCATAGATGCAGGCAAAAACGCAACACTCATACTCGATGAGATTATGTATCCTCAGAATCCAAACCGAACGGTCCTCTGGGTAGAGCACTATACGAGCCTTGAATCGCCAAAGAATGATAATGCGGTCTGTGTTCATTATACACGTGATCTCTGCAGGTTGGCGTACAAGAATTTAGGGCCGAAGACGATAGCGTGGGGGTCTTCCGACGTGCATACGTACGGAATGATCTATACCGGGGGTAACTGGCGAGATTTGTCCAATTGGTACATCATTGACCCCTTCTGGAAAGAATATGACGAGCGTATCGTAACTTCGTTGGGCGTTCATGAGACGAAGACGATCAAGATCTTGCTGGATGAGGGCCGGTATGGCTATTGGGCGATTCATTTATCAGTAGATTATCAGAATAATTCGGTTTATGATCCTTACAAGGCGGAGTACCGGATCGGAACATTTAGAGAACCATCTTAAAACTTGAATTGGTCCTAAAATTTTTAGGTCTTTTTCTTTTAGCAATGGTGGGCCCTGTCTAAAACAGTGCATCTAAGGAAATATTCTATTTTTGTAAACCGAAAGTAATGAATTAGTTATAAAATATTACTAAAAAGTGTTACTAACAGGGTTATTTATTTCTATTCCATCTTCACCGAAAACGAAGAACGCGAAGAAACGAAGCGGCAAGTGTTAACTCTTGATTGGTCAACAGAGGAAGGCCAATCCCGGAAATAAAATAAGAATATCCACGTAAAATGATACTAATAGCTTTAAAACTGTGCCAAACTCAGTTGTCGCGTACACCGTTCACCCGGTACCTCAACCGGGTAATTTCCCGTGAGACAGCCCAAACAAAGATCGGTCTCCGCTATTCCCACTGCCTCGATCAGCCCTTCCAGACTGAGATAGCCTACTGAATCGGCGTGTAAAAACGCTGCGATATCATTGAGGTTGAGGTCCATTCTCCAGGCCAGTAACTCCTCTCTCGTCGGCGTATCAATCCCGAGATAGCACGGTGCTAGTATCGGTGGGCTTCCGATTCGAAGATGCACCTCCTTCGCACCCTTCTGCTTCAAATAATCCACGATTCGCCTCGACGTGGTTCCCCGCACGATGCTATCATCGACCAGAACAATTCGCTTTCCCGCCACATTATCCTGCACGACGTTTAATTTCAGCCGAACAGCACTAGCTCGTGATGCTTGATCGGGCATGATAAACGTCCGTCCTACATACCGGTTCTTTATCAAACTCTCCATGTAATCAATTCCCGATCTCCTTGCATAGCCTATCGCAAAGGTAATGCCAGAATCCGGCACAGGTGAGACGATATCCGCCTCAACGGGATGCTCTTCTGCCAATTGCTCTCCTATCTTCATCCTCACGTCGTACACTAACCGCCCATCGATAACCGAATCCGGTCTCGCGAAATAAACGTACTCAAAGACACAATGAGCACTATCTGCCACTTTGCATAACTGATAGCTCTCTAACTCAATCCCTCTGGTGGGCTCCGGCGTTCCACTCTGTAAGCTCTGAGAGGGCTTTATCATGAGCACTTCGCCAGGTCTCACATCGCGTATAAAAGTCCCGCCCATCACATCTATCGCTGGACTTTCTGAGGCGACTATATACCCCTCACCAACCCCAGAAGATCCGTTCCTGAGTTCACCAAGACAGAGCGGCTTGATGCCCCATGGATCTCTGACTGCAATGAGGGTATGATCGATCAAGATAACTAACGAATACGAGCCTACAACCTGGCTCATCAGCTCCCGGATCGCGTCCAGTGGATCACGGTACAGTAATTCTTTCGCAAGTAACTGTGCCATCACCTCCGTATCAGTATCAGAATGAAAAATCCTGCCCTCTCGTTCCAGCGCTCTCCGTAACTCCTCGGTGTTGACGAGGTTGCCGTTATGTGCAATAGCAATTTTGCCGTTCCTGTAGTTCACGAGTAACGGCTCTGCATTTTCTAGTCTCGACGCACCGGTCGTCGGATACCTCACATGCCCGATGCCAACAGGCCCTCTGAGTGCTGCTAATTGGTGAGGGGGAAAAACCTTTGAAACGAGTCCCATACCTTTTATCAGCGTTATTTCTTTTGCCGGCTCACTAATTTTGTTTTCTTTCGCTTCCTTCGTACGAACCGCCACTCACTGCGATACCCGCTGATTCCTGCCTTCGATGTTGCAACGCATAAAGGGCGTAAAAGATCGCCAACGCTGTTTCCTCCTTAGCCACACATTTGCACTCGATTTTTGACCCGTAGATCAGACCGGCATGGTTGGTTGTAGCAGTTCCACTCCAAATGATGTTCGTCAATGAGA
>CAYNTR010000096.1:0-8002 GCA_964400255.1 uncultured Halobacteria archaeon | reverse complement strand
GGGTCTTCGACAAGCATCAGGCCCTCGCTACTGCGATGAATCTTTTCCATATACAATCACTTCTTACAAGTATCGTCCTTGTTTATTATGTTTTCATTTTAAAGGTCTTATAATTTTTTAAAAATGTGGCGAAAGAATACGCTGGCTAGGGTCACTGTCTTATAAACCCATCATTTACCTGTACTTACCAACATAGTCATCCACACCCGCCACTTTGTATCTTATCGTGCTTCAATTCCTTTTTGAACCTTAAAAAACCGCCATCCCTTCGCTCACCAGCGCACTCCCTATCTGATACAGGGAAGCACCGTTCACGCATAGTCGATCACATCCTGCGCCGTGACTATCCCACCTTCTACTCTGAGTGCTATGTTCTGGTAAAATTTAATCTATCCGAAAAATTAAAATATTCGAAATATCAAGTTATATACGGTGATGAGCGTATGAGCGTACAGGGCATTGTGGGTAAGAAGGGGGAGCTCTTCCCTCCGAAGGAACTACGAGAGCGGATCGGCCTGAAGAGCGGCGGTAAGGTCATCTATCGGGTAGAACAATCAAAACTGATCGTTGAACCGGTCCCGGACCTCCTTACTGCGATGAAGCTGCCAAAATTCGCGAAGACGACGGTAAAAGAGTTCGAGAAGGAGCGAAAGGAACTCGCAGAGGAAGTGGTGGAACGATGAAGGTGCTCTTGGATACCACGTATTTGCTCCCTGCCGTTGGCATTGACGTTGATTTGCCAGAGGACGTGCTCGAGCAGTTGTTCTCATCAAACCATTCGCTGCTCATCAACGAACTCTCACTCTTCGAGCTCTTTGGCAAGGCGAGCAGACACATGGCGGGTAATGAAACCGCCAAGGATCGGTTTTATACCGGGATGAAGAGCATCTTATCCTCACAAATCGAGATTAAACCGATTTTTACGCTCGATACTCTGCCGATAGTGCGTGAACTCCCGGAGCAGTTAACGGATTTACCTGATTGTCCGATCGTTGCGACAGCGCTGGTGTATTCAGACCTTTTGCTCACCGAAGCGGAGGATATTCCAAAGCTCGTCGATTTCACGGTGCTGAATTTGAAACGGTTTGCTGAGCAGTACCTGTGATTGACACGTCTTTGCTATTCATGGACTCCTGAACTCGAAGAGAGCTTTACGGAGGAGAGCTAATAGCGTAGAATGACGTGCTTATTAATGACTGAGCATATACCAATGATAGATAAAATCAGATCGATGCAGAACAAAACGCAGTTCTTGGGCTACACTGAAGGATGGCTCTCAGTCGGCATTAACGTACTTCTCTTCGGGCTCAAGTACTGGGCGGGTATTAAATCTAATTCCGTAGCCATGACCGCCGATGCCTGGCATACTATGTCAGATACTTTCACCTCACTCATCATTGTGGTGAGTTTCTGGATCGCTGCGCGACCCGCGGATGAACACCATCCGTTTGGTCATGGCCGGGCAGAAGCGATCGCAGCGATAATCATCGGTACACTGCTCGCCGTAATCGGGGTAACGTTTTTAAAAGAATCGATCCTGCGCTTGCAGCACTATCAGGCAGCAGAATTCGCCTCCTTTGCTATACTCATCTTTGGTATCTCCGTTATCATCAAAGAAGGACTCGCGCAATTCTCGATGTGGGCGGGTAGGGAGATACAATCGCAAGCTCTGATAGCCGATGGCTGGCACCACCGCAGTGATGCTATCGCTTCAGGCTTAATTGTCATTGGTGCATTAGCGGGTGCATATCTCTGGTGGATAGATGGCGTTATGGGGATCGCCGTATCAGCACTGATCCTGTACGCGACGTACGACATTTTAAAAGGTGCGGTGAGTTCTATACTGGGCGAGAAACCCGATCCCAAGATTGAAGAGCGAATAAAAAGCTTGATAACCAATATTGCGCCCTCGGCATCCTGCCTCCATCATGTACACATACACCGATATGGCGACCACATCGAATTAACCCTTCACTGTAAGCTCCCCGATGACATGAACTTGAAAGAGGCGCATGACTTAGCGACGAGTGTTGAGAAAGCCATCAGGAAGGAACTGAACGTCGAACCTACAATCCATATCGAACCCCTGGATTAAACAAGAGAGCGTTAGCCTGCGATGACGGCTTAAAAACAGACGCTACGGTTTATACGTAGATTCCGCTCTTCTCTCGATCTTCACCACTAAAACTTCGCTTCTATGTTTATCTATCGTGTAGAGGAGGCGATATTTCCCCACGCGGTTCCTTCTTACGTTTTCGTACCCCTCTACTTTTATCGTCCCTTTATGCCATGGATCTTCCGCAATTTCAAGAGCAGCTTCCCTCAATCGTTCTCTCAACGCCTCGTCAAACGATTTCAGTTGCTTATAGCTCTTTGGAGAGAGGATAACTGCAAAACTCATTCAAAAGCATCTTCCAGCTTGTAGTACTTACCCTTCTCCCGTTCCTCCCGAGCTTCTAGAATATCCTTCATGTCCTCCTCTGTTAACATTTCGTCGCGGTTCAGGATTCTCACCGTTACCACATCTGAGTCTATCTTCGCCGGCTTAACTATCCTCAATACCCCGCTCTCATAAATCGCATCGATTTCGCCCATTTCCACTCTTTCTCAAAATAACTATTGTTTTTCTATTAGTAAATTCCTTGCTATTTTATTCGTTCTAATCCGTGGATCAAAAACGGTAGGAAACGAAGCGATTTGATTAACGGCGTCAGCTCCGATGCGCCTCACCCACCAGTTCTTCGATGTTCTTATAATCGTTAGCCCAAAGATACTCATTTAACTCTTTCTTGAGCCGCTCAAAAATCTCAACACCTTCGCTTATCAGCGCGCTCCCTATCTGGAACAAAGATGCGCCGTTCCGCGCATAGTCGATGATATCCTGAACGGTGAAGATCCCTCCAACCGCCAATATCGGGATCTTTAACTCTCGGTAAAGCTCATAGACAATCCGCTTTCCGCCCACAGTCAGATCTTTACCTGATTTACCGCCATAACCCATCGGGTTGCCTAAATAGGGAATCTCGAACGTTTCTTCCACTGGCCTACTAATAACGGTATTAATCGCCGTAATTGCATCAGCACCTGCCCGTTGTGCTGTCAATGCCAACCCAACCGGTGCGCCAATGTTCGGGGAGATTTTCACCGACAACGGTTTTGGCTGCACGATCTCTTTTATCGCCGTTACGATCTCACTTAGCAGTTTCGGCTTATTCTCGATCGCGACGAATTCGGTATGCGGGCACGAAGCATCAAATTCAAACATATCAACGGGATATTCTCGCGCAATCGTGGCTACGTCACGGCATTCCTCTACACTGCTCCCAAAGATACTCAAGATCAACGGCACATCAGCATACTTCGCATCCTCGAGTTCCAGCTTGTAATTCTTTATCCCTGGATTTGGCAGTCCCATCGCGTTCACATAACTTCGTGGTTCGATTTCAATAAAGGTAGGATTGGGATACCCCTCGCGCTCGTCCACCCCGATCGATTTCGTTACCACGGCACCTGCACCTGCGACTGCATAACGATACAACAACTTACCTGAAACGCCAAATCCCGCTGCATTCATAAACGGATTGGGGAAATCAATCCCACAGACTTCTGTGGCTAATAACGGGTCGTGTTCAGGCGTGAACCGCGAAGACGGAGGTGATACAAGGTCATATGCTCCCCTCGTGATGACCTCGGGGGTAACAGGGATTCGCTTACCGCTCTTTGCTCGTTTCCATCTCCCAAATTCCGTGCGGTCAAGCGCTTCTGCATCGAAGACAGGACCGTCTTTACAGACCAGACACCCACCAAGGTCGCACGCACCGCACGCACCACGGCTGCACTTGATGATGCGCTCAACTGAGAGCTGCGTTGGTATTCTCTTCTCTCGCGTAATATCACTAACGCACACCATCATCAATTCAGGGCCGCAGGTCAGCACCTGATCGATTTCTCCTCCTGAGGCTAACAGCTCTTTCAATAAGTCCGTACACATGCCACAATAACCCTTCGAGCCGTCTTCCGTTGCAATTCGGACCTCGCAGCCCAATTCGCGGAATTCCTTTTCATACAGGAGATCTGCACTGCACTGCGCACCTTCCACAACGACGACATGCTTGCCTAATTCTTTCGCTCTGGTCGCGGCAAACCGCAGCGGCGCCGCACCATAGCCACCAGCAATCATGCACATGTTGTCGCCACTCAGTGAGAAGCCCGTACCGAACGGGCCTCGTAACCCAACCCTGTCCCCCTCCTGTTTCTGATGCAAGCTGTGCGAGCAATCGCCAACGTCCGCGATTGCGAGTTCTAATTCCCCTTTGGGAGAGGCATAGGCAATTGATAGGGGTATTTCGTCGACACCTGGATCCCAAACCATCACGAATTGCCCTGGCTTGCTCTCTTTGGCAATCGCTTTCGAGTGAAAAGTAAAGGTTTTAACCGTGCTTGTTTCATCTCTTATTTCCTTTATTGTATGCAGTGTGGGAATTGTGAGGGGCATTTTGCTCAGTGGTATAAGTCTTACAGCTACACTAAGAATCCACAGGGAACTATTTAATCTTTTCCATCTCTCATCCTATAGTTCCTTTAGCGACCATGACCGAAGCACTCAGACACTTTATCGATACCTACTATATCCATCCCATTACGCATGATACCGGCTACAATCCGGTAAATACCATAACATGGGCTCTTGTCCTGGTGATAGGTCTCTTTCTAACCTACAAATTACTTCGAAAACTCGAAATCGAGATAAATCGCCGGTTTATCGCCGCTGTTGCACCATACATTATAGTGGGTGCGAGCCTTCGGGTAATAGAAGATGCTGAATTAGTCTTACCTCCCCTGAGCTATCTGTTGATCACCCCGTTAATCTTCTTGCTGGTCTTTATATGCTGCATTGCGCTCCTCGTCCTTTCGGTGAACGTATCCCGAGTGGAGCGACTCAAAGAACATGATTACACGCTCGTCTTCGGTCTATTCGGGTTGTTGTGGGCTAGTGCAACCTTGACTATCTTATTTACGAGTGGGGACGTAATGGTGCCGTGGGTGCTTTTTGCGGTCATTGGTATTGCAGGGTTACTCGTCGGTGTGATATACGGTAGTGCCGAAAAGTTTGGTATCAAATTTCTCACCGACAGGCTAAATCTTGCCGTGTTATCCGCTCATCTGCTCGATGCATCATCCTCGTTTATTGGGATAGACATACTTGGGTACATGGGAAAACATGTGATCGAAGGGCTTCTTGTAACGTACACCGGTACTGCCGCTGGATTGTTTCTGCTCAAGCTCGGATTACTTGTCCCTCTACTATACCTCCTCAAGACACAATTCACCGAAGAAGAGAAGGAGCTCAAGAATCTCGTATTGTTAGCGCTTATCGTCATTGGCCTCGCACCTGCCGTGAGAAATACGCTCAGGATGATTTTAGGGGTTTAAATGCTTTTAATACTTCCATCAAAGGCGGGAAGGTTGATAAGACAAACCTTTCAGAAAAAGGTTCAATCCAAAAAACGGTAGGGTTGGCCCCTTCACTCTTTTATTCAAGCCGTATCGCCGGTATCCAATCAGTATTCATTTTTAAAACCCGCATGCTGCTTTTTACACTCTGACGTGCGTAAGATCCCCTGCTAGTATAATCAAAATGGATTTAAGTAGTTTGGGATTAAAGCAACAACAGTGATCAGGATAGTTTGACGAGCAGCGATGGAGTTCAGAGGATTTGTGCCGGTAGCCCTTCATAGCGAGGTAGGCGTAAGGTGGACGTCCAGTCTCGGGGAACGCACTGGCAGGTGAGAGGAATGAAGGAGTTTCATTTTGAAGTTTTTAAGGAAGATACAAAGAGCAGGGCTCGGCTCGGTATGATTACAACCCGGTGTGGCTGCATAGAGACGCCGTACTTCGTGCCCGTTGCGACCCAGGCCTCGGTGCGGGCACTTGGCTCTGATGACTTAGCGCTCCTGAATGCACAGTGCATTTTAGCCAACAGTTATTACCTTCATATTAAGCCAGGAGACGAAATCATCAAAAAGCTGGGCGGCCTGCACCGGTTCATGGCCTTCGATCGACCGATATTTTCAGATTCTGCCGGTTTCCAGGCCTTCTCACTCGGATTCGGACGGGAGCACAACATATCCAAGATAGGCAGCATATTCCCGGAGGGCCGAGAGGCCGGCGAGAGGAAAGAGAACTTAACCAAAATAACGGACGAAGGCATCTATTTCAAGTCCGCCCACGACGGCTCGCGGCGCTTCCTGGACGCCAAGACCTCTATGAAGATCCAGTCCAACCTCGGCTCGGACATCATCATGGCTTTCGACGAATGTACCTCGCCCCTTTCCGATTACGAGTATACAAAGAAAGCTATGGAGCGAACCCACGAGTGGGCCAGCCTCTCTTTGGAGCACCACGACAAGCAGCAGGCCATCTACGGCATCATTCAGGGCGGCTGGTTCGAGGATTTACGGCATGAAAGCACAGAGTTCATCACGTCCCTACCCTTTGATGGTATCGCAATCGGCGGCTCACTGGGAAACTCGAAGAGTGACATGCACCAGGTCCTGGAGTGGGTTATTCCACAGTTGGACGAGCGGCCACGGCATTTACTGGGCATTGGTGAGATCGAGGACGTCTTCGAGTGTGTGGAGCGAGGGATCGACACCTTCGATTGCGTCGCTCCGACGAGACTCGCCCGGAGGGGGAATGTGCTCATATCGCCCGAATCAGGCGGGGGACTGGAAAACAAGTTCAGGATAGGTATCAAATCCGGGCAATATAAAGATGACAAGAAGCCCATCGATCCCGGATGCACCTGCCCTACCTGCCAGCGGTACTCACGGGCCTATCTGCGGCATCTGTACACGGTCAATGAGCTTTCTTATTTCAGGCTGGCGTCGATCCACAACCTTCATTTCATGCTCACGCTCATGGAGCAGATAAGAACGTCCATCAGTAACGGAACCTTTACCAGGTTAAAGCAAAAATGGCTCGAAAAGAATTGAATTGGAAAGAGGTATCCCGAAAAATTCGAGTAAGAGGGGCAATATTCAACATAGACAAGACCCAGGCCACGATAATCCTCTGCGGGTTCTACCTCTTCTTCTCCTTTGCGGGCAACGTCGCGGCCACCAAGGTTACCTTCTTTGGCAAGCTGGTGATGGACGCGGGATTCATCTATGCACTCACCTTCACCTGGCGGGATCTGATCCACAAGCAGCTCGGCACGAAGGCTGCCATTACCACGATATGGCTGGCTGCGGCGATCAATCTCATTGCCGCGCTTTATTTCCAGCTCGTTGTGATATTGCCCGCAGAGCCCAGCTGGGCCGAGGCCGGCGGACAAGCGGCCTGGCAGTTCCTCTTCGGCATCGTTGACACCGCTGAAGGCGGCGCCTGGTGGCAGTCCATCTTTTCGCTCCAGCTCAGGATCGTGCTCGGATCCATCATCACTGCGGTCATCGCCGAGCTCGTCGATACGTACGTCTATCATCTGTGGACTACAGGAATCGGCAAGAATCGACCGCAGTGGAGCAGGGTCTTCGTCTCTAATTCCATCTCCATTCCCGTTGATAGCGTGCTCTTTCCACTCATCGCCTTTTCGGGCATCATCAGCGCGACGGCCATGACCGAGATGTTTTTTACCAATATAACGGTCAAAGCGATTATAACGCTGCTGGCGTTCTGGACGATCTATCTAGTGCCCGAGAAGCCGATTTATCGGGGGGATGAGTAGCACGCTGGCTATATTAAAAATCTAAGAGGTCTTGCCCATCACAGTCTTGCCGATGATATACATGTGGAGCCTTCGATCTTCGTTTTTGATACCGAAAATCTTTTCCTCTCCCCTGAAGTTAGTTTTGGCGGAGAAGTTGACATCTGGCATGGAGAAATATGGTCTGCTCGGTTAGTAAAAAAATAATTTGATACTTTAGGGCTACTTAAAAATTTCGCTATTATCAGTACTTCCGAACGCCCCATCTTCCGAAAGAAATTTATAAGGACTACATCC
>CAYNTR010000095.1:0-8037 GCA_964400255.1 uncultured Halobacteria archaeon | reverse complement strand
TAGTGGTTCTCCTCATGTCGTCCCAGCACTGTTGCATCGCAGCATTGTTCACCCATCCCTTTTTATATAGGCAGGTCTTTATACAGTGGTGAAGAGCGGTGAGTGAGAAAACGCTTGAAGCGGAACGGGTAGAAGCGCGAGCGGAGTTCGAAAGAGAAGACAATGCCTTTAGCGAATTTAAAGAAGTAAAGGTAACGCTCGTAGGCAGGGGAAGGAAAATCAGGGAAAACCGCGCACGTCTTATAAAGTTATACTGTAACTGGAGAGGGTTAAGCCCAAGCGAACTGATAGAAGAAGCGAAAAGAGTAGGCGTGAAGGGAACAGAACTGAAGTTAAAAGAGTTTTATGACTGGCTCAGGACTGACTATGTCATACCCGAAAAAGGAGGGAGGAGAAAGGGAGAACGAGGACTGGCACCACGATCCGCGGGGCGGGTCACTGAAGATATAAGGGTATTTTATAAGGAGAATGAGATCCTTATAGGTAATTTGCATTTACCCACACCACGAAAACTGAAAGAGAACTTCAGAAAGTTCCTATCGGCACACGATGTAAAGCGGATGCTCGATGTTTGT
Organism: uncultured Halobacteria archaeon; assembly: GCA_964400255.1. GTDB lineage: Archaea > Halobacteriota > Syntropharchaeia > Alkanophagales > Methanospirareceae > JACGMN01. The sequence goes on along the minus strand of CAYNTR010000095.1, from coordinate 7,462 downwards.
GAGCGATTGCGGGACAAAGCGGTCATACTGTGCGCATTCCAGGGTGGGCTGGGGATGAAAGAACTTATCAACCTGAACTATGGCGATGTGGCGGTGGGTCTAGAGAAAGGTGAGATTCCACTTACGTTACATCTCATGCGAGAAAAGGAGGGGATAGAGTACTATACTTTCTTGGGAGAAGACGCAGTTGATACCTTAAAATGTTATGTCAAGCTGAGACGAAAGGGCTCACGATATCTGGATCCTGAAGACATAAAAAACGATTCCCCACTTTTCATATCAGAATCTAACCGTCGTAGAAAGGAGCGCGTACGAGCCTATGAAAGCGGCATTAATAGAGCGATGCAAGCAGTAGTACTAAGGGCAGGACTGATAAGTGAAGACGAAAGAGGGAGAACCATAAACACTGCGGGAATACATGCCTTACGTGCTTCTTTCTCCACTATCCTTAGAGATCAAGGTGTTCCTTCAGACTATGTCGAAGAGATGCTTGGACATAAGCTTCCTTATGATGGCGCGTACATGCGACCAACGGTCAACCGGCTAAAAGAGGCGTACATGAAGGCATCTCCTGGGTTGAGCATTAAACCGGTACGTGTGAAGCTGCCACAGGAAAAGGAGATAGATGAACGGCTCAAAGAGTATTTGGCGCGAGCTGGTATACTTAATCACATAGCCAGTATGTACAAATGCCCGTATTGTGGTAGAGATATTGATCAAAACTGGAAGGCGTGCCCTCACTGTGGCTTGGATATCGGGATGACAAAATGTCCGAAGTGCGGCTTCAGTGTTTCGGCATCCTGGAAGTTCTGCCCGTATTGCAAAGAAAATCTGAACAACCAAAAAAATCTCCATGATTGGGTCGCTCGATAAGATACATGAATTGTATCACTGGGTGTGATTGTCAATAAAAATTTAACCATCTATGGAAATTAAATCTAGAACTAGCTCTGGAAGGGTGAAAAGATGAGAGAAGCTGTAATGCCGGAAGTGTTGGACTCATTATCGAAGATAGGGGGAGAATGTGAATTGGGGGAATCGGTATGGCGTGTCTGGGGCTGCATACTGCTCCATTCCTGTCCCGTATCACAGAAGGAAATAGAGGAAAGCACGGGCTACAGCCGAGGACTGATCACCATAAACTTGCGAAAATTGAAAATGGCAAATTTGATTAATGAAATCTATATGGGTGGCGATAAGCGTTATTATGTTAATACCTCTTTAACGGATGCTTTTGGTACGTTTTCAAAACGGTTTTTCGAGGACAGCATAAAACCGGTGATTGCACTGCTATCTGAACACTTGGATAAGATAGAGGATGCAAAGGTAAAAAAAGCGTTATGCGAGCTTATAAATGAATGTAAGCGATTAAATCCGGTGGTTCTTGCCCTCTCCAAGATAATCGAGGACATTAACACAAGTGCGATAGCCGGGGAGGAAAGGGAAGAGCGAAATGGGATAGTGGACTTTACCGGGACATTTAGGGATAGTATCGCTGCGGTTAAAGATGGGTCTAAGGTGGTGTTTACCGGCTCGGTAGCAGTTTGCACGCCATTTATCGAATTGCTCGCGTATACGGTAAGAGACAGAGGTTTTGAGATGTTATATGTGCCGAGAGCCGATGCGAAGGAGGCGCGGAAGATAAAGGAGATAAAAAATATAGGATATAGTGTGGTAGATGAAAAGGCCGATCCGAGAAACCCTGATGCGATTGTCGTGCTTGGGGGGCTGGCAATGCCAAAGTTTGGATGTTCGCCAGAGGACGTCCTTCGACTGGTTGACGAGATATCCGGCGAGAAGAAACCGAAAGTCATAGGCGTTGGTTTCATGAACACGTTTAAGCGTGCGGGATGGGATAAGGAGATAAATTTCGATACGTTAATAGATACCCCGGTAGTCAGTTGAAATTCTCTGGTGTTTGATTCAGCTATCAATAGCTCTCTTTTACGAAACTATACGTTCTATTGCCCTTTCTCGATAGCCGAAATAATCCTCCGGTTGTTACCTTAGACGCTATTTCATAATCTTTCATGTGGTGGTCACTGAAGGATAGGAGTCCATTTGTTTTCAATACGCGATGTAACTCTTCCAGTATTTTGTCAGGTTCACTCAGGTCGTGAAAGGTATCGTATAAGAGAACCACATCTATGCTCTTATCGGGTAATCCAGTTTTGCAATCGGAATGAATGGTTTTCACAATCCTCAATTGCTTTTTTGAGGCGATATTCTGAACCTTCTCAATCGCGAGTGGATGGATATCCAACGCATAAATTATCCCTGATTTGCTTACCAATTCAGCAAGAGAGATTATATAACTCCCAGGTCCACAGCCATAATCGAGTACGTGAAACCCTGGTTTTATTCCCACCTCTTTCAAGATATTCATGCGGGGCAAGAATAAATCGCGAAATTTGTAGGTGAGAGACATGAGTTTAAAATCAAGATTGGATTTTGGTTTATCCATGGTTGTTGCTCCATCTTTTTTAAAGCGGTGATTTTACTAAACGGTTTTGGTATAAATGAAGCGGTCTAAGGGGCTTTTTGTCATATCTTTGTACTTCTCTCTCAACAGCGGTAGCTGAGAGATTCCGAACCCCAAACTGATAGATTCTACCTAAACCACCCGTAACTCCTCGATTTTCGTTATCTTGCCATTCTGCATGTGCGCGATCCGGTCGCAGACGAGATACGCGAAATCAAGGTCATGAGAGACAATGAGGAACGTCATGCCCAAGTTCTCACGCACCGCCCGTATTGAATCAGCAACGAACTTCTTGGTGATCGGATCCATCGTCCCGGTGGGCTCGTCGAGTATCGCGATTGCCGGCTCCTTCATCATGATCTGAGCGAGTGCGATACGCTGCCGTTCGCCAACGCTCAGTTCCGCTTGCTTCTTGGGAAGGATCTCCTCGATCTCTTCTTCAGTAAACCCGACGCTCTGCAGCATGAACTTCGCCTTCATGCTCGCCAGCTCCATGGGCAGTCGCAGGCCGATGCAGGAAGTGAGATTCTCCAAGATCGTATTCTCGGGATATAACGAGAATTCCTGGTGTAACATTGCCACCCGTGTTGCCGCGTGCTCGCCGGTGCCCTCGGTCTTTGCCGCCCAGGACATCCAGACGCCGAGCTCCGCAACGCGCCCTACTTCGATCCACCGGTCGCCAACACGTATCTGCACTGACCCATCAGAGAGCGGATCGACCTGGCATATGATGCGCGACAAACTCGTCTTGCCCGCACCGCTCATCCCGATAAGGCCAAATATCTCGTTCTCGTAGATCGTGAGCGAGACATCGTCCACCGCCTTGACCATGCCCCGCCAGACGGAATAGTAATACTTCTTGCAGTGCTCGATCTTGATCTTCGGCTCACCGAGCTTTACTCGTTCCTCGCGTTCGGTCTTCCCTACCTGCTTCTCAAACTCTTCCACAATAGACTTTGAGTCGCCGTAGGCAACGACTTCACCGTGGTCGAGCCATATTGCCTTCTCAGTGAGTTCCTCGATGACCGATGGCCAGTGTGAGGTGGCAATCAAGGTCATTCCTTCCTCCGTGCTCTCTCTCAGTGCTTTATGGACCAGCTGCCCCGTCTTGATGTCCAATGTTCCCGTGGGCTCGTCAGCTAAGAGCACAAAGGGATCTAAGGCGAGCTGTCGCGCAAGCACGACGCGTTGTTTCTCGCCGCCACTGAGATCGATCGCAGGAAAGGTAACCCGATGCACCATCTTCACGGCTTTCAGCAGCTCATACGCCCTTCGGAACCGCTGATCCTCTGGATAGTTCCTGCTCTCCAACGCCTGCAAGATATTGTACATGACGGTATCTTCACCGTAGAGCCCGAACGTGCGCTGCAACATGATCGCCACACGTTTCCTTATCTTCCTTCGCGCGACTTTGTCCTTCCAGTAATTCATCTCTCGTAATTCCAGCGTGCTCCCGCATCGGGGACAGACCGCTCCTACTTTGCTCGGGGGCTCTATGGAGCCAAGGGCAGGATGCAATCCTTCCCTCGTCTCCTCGGATTCCATGTACTGAGGACACGCAGCCACCCTGAAAATTACCTCACCCTCTGTCGGGGCATACTCTTCAGTCCCGCGCAGCATGTGAAGTAAAACAGATTTCCCGGCACCGCTCCGTCCGAGCAACCCTAAAGCCTCGCCCTCATTGATTACCACGTTCACGTTCTTCAAAACCTGTTTGCCGTCAAACTTCTTCGACACGTCAGAGATCTTTATGAACGGCTCAGTTTTACTCATGTTCATCACACTCGCATTAACCGATTATTACTAAATGCTACCCTTTTGATGTATATAAATATGTATTCTTTTAACACTTCCAAAACCCGTATTTCGTTTTTAGAGGGACTTCCGTGCAATATTTTCCTCTTATGCTTTTTCTATTTCCTCCTTTCAGTCCGGGAAATAAGGGCATCATCGAGATTTCGGCAGTCGACCTGGAGCAGAACTACTAGCGCGTTTTGCCAGTGAGATACCGGTAGAAACTTTTGGGCACGGATTTTTTGATCTGGGGGTAAACTTGTAAACTCACTTCTGAACATTCGCCACTCGGCCACCGAATTAACCCCCCCCGATTATGCCGAATTCAACACCTCTTTGATGAACTTGCCCTCACCGACGTTCATTATCACGTTTCCAAGCCTCTCACGACCCGGTTTTGTTCTGTATTTGACAAATGTCTTCGCAACAGCATCAATCAACTCAGGAATCTCCTCTTTCGCGCAGAATGACTTCAATATTATACCGTCAGCGGGTCTTCGTGCATCGTTGCCACCGATCCACATCGTGTATCCTCGCTCCGCATCGATCGCCGCCTCGTGCGGACAGCCTGTGATGCACCATCCGCATGATATGCACTTGTCGCGGTCAATCACTGCCTTTCCGAGCACGATCGAGATCGCATCAACCCTGCAGAGTTCAGCGCAGCGCCCACAGCCATTGCACTTCTCTTCATCGATATCTGGACGAACCTGGCCCACAAGACCGATGTCGTGACGTTTTGCTCTGCTGCAGGCATTTGGACAGCCAGAGATGCTAATCTTCATTTTGTGCGGCGTCAGCCTCTGTGCAAACGCCATTGTGAGTTCACCTGCAAGTTTCTTGGTCTCGACGAGCCCTTCGGTGCAGTAATCCATTCCAACACATGACGAGACATAGCCCATGCCGATCGTTGCAAGTCCGTTGGCATAGACCTCTCCCATCAGTTTATCCACACTCGTACCAGGAACACCCTGTATCTCAACGCTCTGTCTGGTGGTAACTTCGAGCGTTCCATCGCCGTATTTCTTTGCGAGTTCTGAGGTCTTTGTAAGATAATCTGCATTTGTAAGCCCTGAATTTGTCTTTATCTTGACAAAAAACGTGCCTTTTGTCTCGGCCATGACGCCCGGGTAGTCAGAAGCCCAGTAGAACTTGACTTTCCTTCCTTCATCAAGACGGCGCTTCAGTTCCCAGTTGAACCGCTGCATCTTCAGTCCTGCAAATTCTTCTATCCGGTGAAAATTCACATCTGGTATTGTCTCAATGTATCCGGCTTTCTCCGCAGCCTTGATCAACTCAACGCCCTTTGCGGTTCTCCCCAAAAGCGTGGTCCAGCCTTTTCCCGAACCCATGTATCCCGCGGAGATATCAGCGAGTTTTGAGACCGCGTCCCTGCATATGACGCAGCCATCCTGAACACATCCTGCATTCCAGAGATCATTGAGATCGAACTCATAAGTGCCGTCAACGGTCGTAACGACCAGTTCATCAAGGTGTACGGTGGCTCGTTTGTACTTTTTGATGTCCACACCTTGTTCTGCAATAAATTTGGCTAATTTATCGTAATTGAAGTTCTCGGTACAGAACAAGCCGATGACGTATGCTATGTTCGGAACTTTGATCCTCTCGCCGTTCTCACCCACCTCATATCCGTGTGCCATCAGCCCAGGGAAGAACTGTGTTTTTCGAGCACCGTAAACGTGACACGGCAGCCCGACCACCGCGGCATTCGTTATATCTCCAGCATCCTTGATCGCAGAGAGTACTGGAACTGATGCATATTTCGAGCCAGCAGCCTCAAGCAGTTCCTCCTTTGTTCTGACCACGCGAGAACTCGGCTTTCCCATATCTCCGGTTGTAACCACGCCATCGATCAATCCTTGATCCATACAGTATGTCAGCAAAGCAGTCACAGCGCCGCCATCCGCACCTGCTTCCTGAATCGCCGCATCGGTCGCACGCGCGGACACAACGGTTTCATACTGCCCGAGCAGTGATGGCGGTTTAGCTTTGAATCCGAAGATATTCGGTCCGATCTTCGAAGCAAAGGTTATCACTCGCTGGCACACGTCTTTACATGCGCCTTGTCCGTTTCTTGGGCATTCCTCCTTCAGTGCGGGACCATCTTCTCTAAACTCAATTCTGCCGTTTGGACAGACGGCAACGCATGCGCCGCAGAATGTACACAGCCCGGTATCAACGACCTCATCCCGTAAAAACCATTTATACTCTTCTTCCATAAAACTCACCCCTGTAGCTTGTATTTTTTTCCTCCCATACAAGCCATATGAATATATATTTATATCATTTAATAATAACCATTACTTTTTCGGTTTTCTCTTTTTTCGGAACTTTATGATTTTTTTCTCACAACTTGACTATAGATTTTTTGAAAAATCATACACCTGGGTCCACTATCCTCGTTGACAGCGGAAATAAAATAAAGGAGCCTAACGTATACAGTATATGTGGGGGTGAAGTAAGGATATGGAAAAGAAAAGCGGGATAGTGGGGTTTACCGGAACGTTTAGAGAGAGCATAGAAGATTTAAAAGAAGGGTCAAAGGTGGTGTTCACGGGCTCGGTCGCAGTGTGTACGCCGTTTGCCGAATTACTCGCGTACACCGTGAGAGATAAAGGGTTTGATATGGTCTATGTGCCGAGAGCAGATGCAGAAGAGGCGAGGCAGATAAAGGAGATGAAAAATATAGGATATAGCGTGGTTGATGAAAAGGCTGATCCAAGAGACCCTGATGCGATTGTCGTGCTTGGGGGATTGGCAATGCCAAAGTTTGGCGTTGAGCCCGAAGCGGTCAATCATCTGATCGAAGCGATCTCAGGAGAGAAGAAACCGAAGATTATCGGCATCTGCTTCATGAACATTTTTGAACGTGCGGGGTGGGAGAAGAAGGTGCATTTCGATATACTGACGGATACCACCATGGAGACCGTGGTCAAATAGATTCTTACACTGGATCTGCGTCTAATCGGGAACAATCAGTCAAGATTTCATAGATTGCTTCCAGTAAAGGTAAATCGTGAATGTGATGGTAGCGTAGCGCGTGGTGCTGCTATGTTAGCTGCGTACTTCTAACGTTAACTCCGCTCATTTAGGGAATACATCAAGCCCCGCCTTCGCGTCGAGTTCAGCCACTTTTCTCGGAATCTCCGAGATTACCTCCTGCGT
>CAYNTR010000094.1:0-8165 GCA_964400255.1 uncultured Halobacteria archaeon | reverse complement strand
AGGTTAAAATGGCTCTGCTGCCGGCGGCAATGCGATAATTGTTGGACAGCCTCTTGATACACAAAAACCTCCTTGAAGGCCTCTGTAAACTCTTTTTCGATTACCATTACTCCTGTTCTATATCTCCGCCCCTTAATAAATAAACAGCCTGAAAAGTCTCCTCACCTCAACAAGAGCGCCCACGGCCCCACGTACATTTCAGTCGTCTTTATTCTCGCCGTAAACCTTGTTTTTGGCTAACTAACCCTTCGAACGAGGATAGTAAAATGAAAGGGATATATTCTTTCTTTTTTGAATGAATTCATCCTTCGAGTTTGCGTTACTTTTCATACTCCTCACGGATGAAGGATGTCCTGTCCGCGCGATATAAAAACAACAAAAGCTTAATTATCTTTAGAACAGAAGGAAAACGGGGATAGAAAAGTACAAATGGATGAGATTAAGAAGGGTGATATCTTCAAGATTGCCGGCTTGGAAAACGTGCGAATTAGCATTGGAGAGATCATAGAGGAAGAGGGAGAGAAAGAATGGGAGCCGATGGGGCCTCATCCAATGCCAAGCATAGCTACGCTTCGAGACTGGGATTTTAAGCTCTTAAACCGGTATAAGCCTTTTTACGCGCCGTTATGCGATATGTGTTGCCTCTGCACGTACGGGAAATGTGATCTCACGGGAAATAAAAAAGGTGCGTGCGGTATTAGAATGGACGCACAGCAAGGAAGGATAGTGCTACTTGCATGTTTGGTTGGTTGTAGTGCTCATTGTGGTCATGGAAGGCATCTTTTGCACGACATGATTAAGAAGTTCGGGAAAGATGTACCGATAGATTTTGGACCTGAGGTGGATGTCGAAGCACCTCTTACGAGATTGATATGTGGTATAAAACCGAAGAGAATAGGCGATTTTGAGCAGGTATTCGAGTACATCGAGGAGCAAATAGTTCAGCTGGCTGATGCGCTACACACCGGTCAGGAAGGTTCATATATGGACTTCGAATCAAAAGCGCTTCATATGGGAATGCTTGACTCACTCAGTAAGGAAGCTGCTGATATTATTCAGATTGCCTGTTATGGAATGCCCACGAGCTATGAAGGGGGAGGGCCTGACGTTCCGCTCGTTGATGTAGGAATCGGTACAATCGACACCAGTAAACCTGTTGTGCTTGTTATCGGTCATAACGTGCCCCCAGCTGCGGATATAGGCGACTACTTGACCGAAAACGGTCTGGAAGATAACGTTGAACTCGCAGGTATTTGCTGTACCTCTATTGACACCACGAGGGTTTATAAAAAGGCGAAGATAGCGTCTGCGCTCGGGAGGCAACTGCGTGTGCTTCGTGCAGGAATTGCAGACGTCGTCGTAATCGATGAGCAGTGCATCCGTGCGGACATTGTCGAGCAATGTCAACGAGTGCATTCTGCACTGATCGTCACGAACGATAAAGCAATGCATGGACTCAAGGATCGGACGGATGATGATCCTGATGAAATAGTGGCGGATTTGGTGAACGAGCGCGTTCTCGGAGTCATTATACTCGATCCTGAGCAGGTAGGCGAAGTAGCAGTGAAGACAGCGCTACAAATGGATAAGAAACGGAGAAACCTACGCCTGATTCTCAGTGATGAGGAGTTCAAACAGTATGTGAGCGAGTGCATCGAATGTGGGAATTGCACGCTTGCATGTCCGACAGGTCTCCATATTGGTGAAGCAAATGTACGGGCTGCATCGGGAGACATTAAACCGCTCGCCGATTTGTATGACCTCTGCGTCGGCTGTGGCAGATGCGAGCAGGTTTGTAAGAAACAGATCCCGATTATGGATGTGATAACAAAAGCAGCGTATCCACAGCTCAAATCGGAAAAAGGGCGAATGCGAATCGGTAGAGGACCGATATGGGACAGTGAGATACGGGAGGTAGGTGCTCCTGTTGTCCTGGGAACCATCCCCGGCGTTATTGCTCCGATCGGTTGTGGGAATTACCCTCAGGGGACAAAGGATGCATGGCTTATCGTCAAGGAATTTGCAGACCGGAATTATATTGTTACGCTCACCGGGTGTATGGCTATTGATGTTGGTATCTGGCGAGATGAGGAGGGAAAAACGCTGTACGAGCAGCATCACGGTAGATTCGACGGCGGTGGCGTGCTCAACATCGGTTCATGCGTCGCTAATGCACATATCCATGACGCGGCAATAAAAATAGCAAGCATATTCGCAGGGCGGAATCTGAGGGGCAACTATGAAGAAATAGCCGATTACATCTTGGGTAGAGTGGGCGCCTGTGGTGTGGCGTGGGGTGCAATGTCACAGAAAGCAGCCTCAATCGCGGCAGGGTTCAACAGGCTGGGAATTCCCGCAGTCGTAGGCCCGCATAGTGTAAAGTACCGCCGAGCTTTTCTCGGTCGTGCAGACCTAAAGGATGATTGGAAGATAATCGATGCCAGTGATGGCTCGGAGATTTATTTCGAGCCTGGCCCACAACATTTGTTAGTGGCATGTGAAACGGTAGAAGAAGCACTGCCGATGATTGCAAAACTCTGCCTCCGGCCCTCGGATACTGATCGGGGGCGGTCTATAAAACTAACGCATTATATTGACCTCAATTTGAAGTATCTAAATACCTATCCCCCTGATTGGCATCTCTTCGTCAGAACTGCAAGTGACCTTCCCATCGCCAAGCGAAACGAATTACTGAAGAAGCTGGAGGACGAGCACGACTGGGAGATCGACTGGAAACTGAAGAAGATTAAAGAGGGCCCAATTAGAGGATACGACCCCTCATTTAACCCAACCAATTTGAAACGCATGGTGAGGGAGAAGAAATAAAGGTTCGTTGTAGTGAGCGAAAGAAACATAGGAGCAAAGGCTGATGGGAATGGAAATACCCTTTGACGTGGCAAATATCCCTGGTCCTGAAACAGGAGAGGTTGTACCACCGGAAGTAATCGGGCGTTATATCTCAAGTGCGAAAAGGCCGCTGCTCGTTGTTGGCTCGGAAATACTGAAGGATGACTTTTATATTGGAATCGCAATAGAACTCGGTAAGAAGGGAATCCCTATAGTTGCAACCGGGCATAGTATACGCGGCTTTATAGAAAAGGGATACACTGATAACGTGACATATTCCAATCTCCATGAACTCACTAATTGCTTACGAGACCCGGACTGGGAGGGATTGGACGGCAACGGTAATTACGATTTCGTGATATTCTTCGGCATACTTTACTATTACGCATCGCAGATGCTGTCATGCATAAAGAATTTTGCCACCGATCCTCTGATACGTGCGGTCTCCATTGATCGGTATTACCATCCAAATGCACGGATGAGTTTTACGAATATCACGCCACGAAGAGAAGAGGAGTATAAGGATATGCTCAACCGATTGGTAATGAGCGTAAAGAGGTAGGCAGAAATCATGGCGAAAGATAAAGGGAATCTAACGGATTTAGAGGCAGAGGTGATCTATAACGGGCTCTGCTGCTACTGTGGGGCTTGCGGTGCGTTCTGTAAGGAGTACATAACGTACGAGGATGAACTCCCAAAGACGAAGAAGAAGTGTTATGAGATTTGTGGTGCGTGCTATGATTTCTGTCCACGGACGTTCTTTGCTCCTTTTGAGGTTGATAGGGCGGTATTCGGAGCCATACGAACGGATAACCTGTTGGGTTACTACCAGGAGGATATAGTAAGCGCACGAGCAACTGATGACGCCGTCCGCGAGAACGCGCAGGATGGTGGGGTTGTATCAGCATTACTTGCCTTTTTGCTTGACTATGGAGAGATAGATGCGACAGTAGTGGCAAAGACCTCTGAAGAAGAGGCTTGGAAACCCGAGCCTTTTATTGCGAGAACAAAGGAGGATGTCATGGCTGCGGCCGGGTCGAAATATACGCAACTGCCTGCTCTAGTAGGTGTTGGCGACGCCTTTGAGCAGGGCTATAAAAATATTGCCCTCGTAGGCTTGCCGTGCCACATACAGGGGATGAGGAAGGTCCAATTGTCACCGAACTTTAATGTCGGTGCTGAGCGGGTCAAGCTCCTTATTGGGCTCTTCTGTACGGAAACGTTTGACCTGGCGATGCTTACCAAGACAATGGAAGAGCTCGGAACGAGCTTAAACGAGGTCGAGAAATTCAACATTAGGAGAGGAAGCTTCATCGTCCATACGAAAACGGGGAAAGAGTTCAAGATGCCGATAAAGAAGATGCGTGCAGCTGTGCGAGAAGCATGCAACTATTGCTACGACTTTGCCGCGGAGTTCGCTGATATCTCGGTTGGCTCAATCGGTTCAGAGGACGGGTGGTCAACGGTGATCATAAGAAGCGAAGCAGGCAAGGGTGTGGTGAAGCGAGCAGAGGAAGCAGGGATAATAGAGACCAAGAAGCTTTCAGAAGAGCAGATAGCAGAAATAAGGAAGCTCGCATCATTTAAGAAGCGAGAGAACGTCAAGCACATTTATGATAAGATAGAACCTGTGAGGATCTTGCATATGCTCGTAGAGCCTGAGATGCTCAAAACGTTCTTGTGTGAAGAGTGAATTGAGCCTTGAGCTAGTAGAGCGTGGTTTGCAATAATTCTTAATACCATGAAATTATATATCAATCCACCTGAGTCCTGACGCCAGATCCATTAATGCCGCTCTCGGGTCCTGTGCCTTCACGACGCCAGAAGCCAACAACACGCCATCGGCACCTAACTCGATCGCAGCTTTCACATCTTCTCCGCTGGTCACGCCAGCACCGCAGAGCACTACACAATTCTCATTAACGCGCTTCACTTCCTTCACCGTATCTTCTACTATTGCCGGATCGACTTTGGATACTGACCGGCCGGTTCCTATGAGTTCCGGCGGTTCAACGGCGACTGCATAGGGCTTCAGTTCTGCAACTGCTGTACTTACGGCGATATTATTCGTGCAGACAATAGTAAGAAGGTCTAAGTTCGCAGCTTTGTTAATGATGGAGTCTATATCTGCGATTTTCAGCCGGTGCTCAGAATGGTTTACCAGTGTGCCCATTGCGCCCGCTTCCTTTACGGATTCCAGCGTTACAAAGCCCGTTTGACTGCCCGGCTCGACGGCGTCAACGTGCTGTGCGAAACAGGGTATGCGAACCGAAGAAACGATCTTTGCAAGCTCTACTTGCTGTGGACAGATAACGATACTGATACCCAGCTTCAATGCAACCTCCTCGCATGTTTGAGCGAGTTCAAGACCCTTCTTGCCCGCTGATTCCACGTATGCCTTTTCGTTCAGCACGATTACCGGCAGGTCTATTTTCAACTCGGTTTTCATTTTTTCAACCTCGGATAAAGGAAATCCCATAACCAATTGTCTCATTCACTACTTATCTCCCTATTTAGTTATAACACCTTCTTCAGTTCAATAATATTCTTTACTGAATACGTGGGTTCATCGGCACATTGTGCACGCTTTTCTTCGTCATTACAAATGAGCACGGAATCGATACCCGCATTCCTCGCTGCTACTATCCCAATAGGGCTATCATCCGCCAATAACGCTTCTTCCTCTCGCATGTTCAATGCTCGCAGTACCTCATTGATGTAAAATGGATTTGGCTTCCGCTTAGCCAAACTATCCAAATCACTCTTTCTTCCATACCATATCGCGAAATACGGCTTCAAATTGAAGTAATCCAGCGCAAAGTCTACACAGGCTTGTTGTGAATCGCTTACGACCGCGAGATAAAATTTTCCACTCAGATACGGTATTATCTTCTCGGAACCTGTACAGAGCTTTATTACTCCAGATCGGATAGCTTCTATCTTCGCGTCTATCACATCCTTCTCACGTCGTGCCCAGAACTCCTCAGTATCAAGACCAAATCGCTCACAAAATGTTTGCACTCCTTCTGCTCCTTCATGGCGGAGCGGGGCGAGGAACAATGTATTTATCTCTTTTATACTTAGCGTAATGCTGTAGTACCGCAAAGTCTTTTTAAATGCTTCGTATGCCCATTCGGTTGGTATTTCTCCTTTGCCTTTCGAATCAAGGAACGTTCCATCCATATCAAGGATTACAAGCTTATATGAGGTTCCCATAGCACTTAAGTACCCAAGGGGTATATTGGAAGTGAAGGTAATAAATGTTCCTCTTTGAAGGTGTTGTGAAAATAAAACCAAAAAGGAGAGTAAGGGAAGAAATGAATGTGGTAACGAAGGAGCTGCATTTTAGTACCAAAGGGGAGGTGGAAATACTGGATATAACCGAGAGGGTGAACAGCGCATTACGAGAATCGGAGATTTCGGATGGCATCGTAACGATCTTTGTGCCGGGTGCAACCGGGGCAGTGACGACCATCGAGTACGAGCCCGGACTGTTGCAGGATTTACCGAATGCACTGGAGCGGTTATTTCCGCGAGGACTGGCATATGAACATGAATTAAGATGGCATGATGGAAATGGACATTCGCACGTACGAGCATCGTTTCTCGGCCCTTCGTTGACCGTGCCATTCAAAGATCAGACTCTTATGGTAGGAACGTGGCAGCAGGTGGTATTTATCGAGTTGGACAATAAGCGGAGGTCGAGGCGGATAATCCTTCAGATAATCGGTTCATAAGAATTCGAAAAAATAGTTAATCGAGCGCAGTACAAATCGTATCTCTTCCCTCGATGACGTCGATTATTCGCTTCGGATAGTTGCCATTGACGATTATGCAGCTCATGTCATTCTGCAGTAAAAAACGTGGAAGTTCTCCATCAACGCACGTTTTATAACCCTTTGTAATTAGGTTTTCAGGATGAATCCATGGTATTAACGAGCCATGCTCGTCGAGGATGCCATCCACATCAGTCACTTTTATAAACCTCTTTTCACCCAGTTTGTGTGCAATAAACGCCGCAATCGTATCTGAGGTAATATCCCAAGAGTGCGGTAATGATTCATCAGCTTTTAGGATTTTATACGGTAAAAGAATGCAGATAGGACCAGCGTTGCTGATGTCCTCCACACTTTCGACTATGGGTATATTCGGTTCGCCATCAGCCAGAAAAAGCCCGTATTGGTGCATTGCCAGTATTGCCATCCAGTGCGCTGCATCTTCTGATACAGCCCCTTTTTCCGAGAGGTTTCTGACTGTTTCGGCAAATGGGCCGCCGCCGGGGACTATGATGAGTAACAAGCCTTTCTTCGCAGCATAATCGCTGAGATCATGTACAATGTCTCGTCCTTGAGCCAGTAAACTGCCGCCCAATTTTATTATTATTTTCATCTTTATTCACAACAAATGAGAGTGAAGCTATAAGTTAAGAAGGATAGAAGTGAAAAAGGTGCGAGATATAAGTAGGGATGAAATAAGGCGGGCATTTGGCGAAAAAACATTCTCGAGAGGGTTGGAATATTTTGAGAATGGATATGTAGAGAGAGGAGTGAAAAAAGGAAATAAACTCGTTGGAACAGTGTTCGGTTCGGCACCTAACCCCTACAAGGTGAGGGTTAAAATCGCAGATGAAATACATTCTGAATGCACATGCCCGGTGGGAGGGATGTGCAAGCATGGGGTGGCGCTGATTTTGCAATGGATGAAAGGGGGGAGTTCATTTTTAGACGCTGACAATCTTTTAGCTTGGCTGGAAAGAAGAGATAAAAGTGAACTCATAAAAATAATAAGTGCAATAATAGAGGAGGAGCCTGTTTTAGCATCGAAGTTTGCTTTTTCTGAAGAGGTTCGTGAGAAGAGAGTGAACATAGAAGCGATTTCGAAGAGGATTAGCCATATATTGAGGGGATTTTTGGACTATTATGCGGTGCCAGGAATGGTTAGTGAGTTAGAAGAAGTAAAAAAGATAGGTGATAGGCTTGCAGAGGGAGGGAGTTTCAAAGAAGCGGTTGATGTTTATCTTTTATTGGTAGAGCGTGGAGTGGATGCATTTGAGAATGGGGCGGACGACTCTGATGGAATACTTGGTGATTTTGTGACAGAATGCGTAGAGGATTTTACCAAGATTGTGGAGAAGTTGGGGGAGGAGGAGAAAAGAGCTTTGATATACAAAATAATGGACATAATAGAGGTTGAGGACTATGGTCTGGATACGGATGAGATGCTTTTTGGTGTGACAACGAGGGAGAACATCGCGGTTATAGAGGAGGAATTACTAAGAAGGATACCAAAGAGTGGAGAGAGTTTTCATGTTGAATATC
>CAYNTR010000093.1:0-8183 GCA_964400255.1 uncultured Halobacteria archaeon | reverse complement strand
AGATGGGGCGTTCGGAAGTACTGAACTCGAAGATAAGCTTAAATACGATAGATTCTACACATACAGTAAAGAGAATGAGAACTGCGTGGCTGAATATTCGGATGGGGCTGAGCGTACTGCTCCTGTTTGCCGTGATCTATGCGTTATTGGCTGTTATCGCTACGCTCGTTGGTGCGGACACGCCGATCATTTATGCCGTACTCGCCTTTGCGTTGGTATCTATTCAGTTCTTTATCGGGCCGAAGATCGTCGAGTGGACCATGCGTGTTCGCTACGTTTCGGAACGCGAAGAGCCTGAATTACATCGGATGGTGACCGAGTTAGCGATGAAAGCTGGGATTCCTAAACCCCGGGTCGCGATCTCTGAGATACCAATACCGAATGCGTTCGCGTTCGGCACCTCGAAGCGGACCGCACGGGTGTGTATTACCCGGAGCTTGATGAACATGCTGAGCAGGGACGAGGTAGAAGCAGTGCTGGGGCATGAGCTCTCGCACATTAAACATCGCGATATGGCCGTTATCACCGCGTTGAGTGTGATACCAATGATCTGTTACTTTATTTACGTCAGCTTCTTCTGGTCAGGTCTCCTTGGCGGCGGGGGCCGGGATAGAGAAGGCGCCTTACCAATGATGGCTATTGCGCTTCTCGCATTCGTTGTGTATTTCATCAGCAACCTGATCGTGCTGTATGCGTCGCGTATACGGGAATATTACGCGGATGCGGGCAGTGCAGAACTCACCGGGAATCCACATTCACTGGCATCAGCGCTCTACCGGATGATTTATGGGAATGCACGTGTCAGCTCGGATAAAGTAAAGAAGGAAATGGGTAGCATGCGCGCGTTCTTTGCGGCTGATCCGGTGACTGCACGCGGCGATGTACAAAATTTAAGCGCTGCCGATCTGAATAGAAACGGGAAGATAGACGCCTACGAGCTCAAACTATTCGCGGAACGAGCAAGACCGACTCGTGCCGAGCGAGTGATGGAACTCTTTTCCACGCATCCGAATCCGGTCAGTCGCGTGAAGCGGTTGGGGCAGTATTTATAAGACCTCATTTATCTTGGCCAGATAAATCGGGGACCTCAGCTCAAACTATCCCCACGTTTGGTTCAGGTAAAAATCCACGAACCTAAATTCCAACGAATGGACCAGTTTATATGGTGGTTCGTTATGCCGGAGACGATGTCTTATTACTAAAGCTTCAAACGCTCCTTTGCTGCCAGTATCAGTTTCACGATATCGTTCTCACGCCATCGTGAGGAATCAATGACGAGATCATAAATGGAGAGGTCGTCCAACTGGATTCCGTAATAGTGCTCATAGCGCGTACGTTCCGACTGTTCTCTGCTTTCCATTGCAGAAAGAGCTTCTTCGTACGCGATCTTCTCCCGACCTGCAACTCTTCTCGCTCGTACTTCGATCGGTGCTTTTAGCAATATCTTCAAGTCAGCTTGGGGAACGAAGAATCCCGACAGCCTGCCTTCGACAATGACGTTCTCCCGTTTCATTGCCTCTTCACCCTGTTTCTTATCAATCTGTCGATCAAAATTATCGTCATCCTCTGCCAATTTACTGAATTGCCCTAACGGTAAATTCTTCTCCTGCGCTATCGCGCGAAACATCTCGCCCGCGGAAATGGCCTCTATTGACAACTCTTTTGATAACAACTTCGCAACCGTTGTGGTGCCACTGCCGGGAAGGCCGCTTATGGTGATGCGCATCAGCCTTTTATCACCGCAATAGCTCTGAATGCTGCTACTTTCTTCGCTATCCCTGCCACCTCGCAACTCCGAACGACGACTTCGGGATCTTTATACGCAGCTGCAACTTCCTCTGCGAGTTCACCATATTTATCAAACGGGACGCCCCGCTTTCGTCGCACATCACCCTTGGTTCTTTCACGTGCTTTCACGAGTATCTTCTTTTTCGCCAAAGCTTCCTTTACTTCGCTTCCTCGATATTGCCGCATTGCCGCGGTCCTGCTCATCTCCCTGCCAGAGCCGTGAGCGCAGCTTCCAAACGTCTCGTCCTTCGCGGTCTCAGTACCCACGGCCAAGAAACTGCGTGTGCCCATCGAGCCGGGAATCAATACAGGCTGACCGACGCTTCGGTAAACGGGTGGTAATCGGTCATCACCGGCGGGGAAAGCCCTCGTTGCGCCTTTACGGTGCACACATAACTTCTTGCGCTTGCCCTCGATCACGTGCTCTTCCTCTTTCGCGATATTATGGGCAATATCGTACACCATCCGTATTTCCATATCCTCCGCGCTTCTCTTGAGCTTGTCTTCAAACACTTTTCGGACCCAATGTGCAGCGAGCTGTCTGTTCGCAAACGCGTAATTCGCGCACGAGCACATTGCTTCGAAATAATCCATGCCCGTGTCGCTCTGCAAGTAAGCGCATGCCAATTCGCGCTCTAAGCCGAGTATCCGTGATAAAACGGGATCCTTGCTCATCTCGCGTTCAAATTTCCGCAAGAAGTACGTACACACGCCGTGTGAGAATCCTCGCCCACCGGTATGAACTAAGATCGTTATCTGGCCGGTCTCTTCTATCCCAAACGCCTTTGCAAGCCGTTCATCAAAGATGTCATCCACGACCTGCACTTCTAGGAAATGATTGCCCGAGCCAAGCGTACCGAGCTGCGGTGCACCTCGCTGCTTTGATTTCTCATCGATCTTAGTGGGATTCGCAGCTTTTAATCGCCCGCCCTCTTCAGTCCGCTCGATATCTTCCTCCCAACCGTAGCCGTTCTCAATGCACCACTCCGAACCACCCTTCAGCACTTCGTCTAACTGCTTGAACGATAACCGCACTTTTCCCGAGAGGCCCAGACCTGATGGGATAGAGTCAAACAGCCCATCGACTATCTCAGCGAGACGTGGTCTGACATCTTTCTCTCGCAGATTGGTGCGCATGAGTCGTACGCCGCAATTAATGTCATAACCGACACCGCCGGGCGATATAACGCCCTCCTCGAAGTCAGTTGCCGCAACGCCTCCAATGGGAAAACCATATCCCTGATGGCCATCAGGCATAACGAGCGAGTATTTCTCGATTCCGGGAAGTGAAGCGACCGTGATTGTTTGCTGCAGCGTGAGGTCACGGCGCATCTTATCTAAGAGCCCTTCAGCAGCGTATATCCGCGCTGGTGTCCGCATATAATCTCTAAAGGACTGTGGTATTTCCCATACATCCTCACGTATTTTTCTCAGCGGTATGTCCATCTTTCCTCTTTTTCTCTTCTAATTGCGTCTGTCTGTTATCAAAAATGGAATATTAAGGAGAGGGATGAAAATTTAAGGTTGTTCCATTGACTAAATTATGCGCCGCCCGTCGGCTGCATAACGCCGCCTAAAGCCTCTTGCAACTGCTGTTGTAACTGCTGATATCTACTCTTACTTCGCTCCTCCTGTCGTTCCAAGGTCTTCTGTCTCAAGCCGTAGGTCTCCTTCTTCTCTGCCAGGTCTTCCTTTACCACATCCTTACTTGCTTTTATCATCAACTCGCCAACGTTTTTGTAGATCAATGCATCGGCAGCAACTTTTTCCAATTCCTCTAAGGCAGTTTCAGTATCCCGTAACAGCGCTTCTACCTGCAGTTTTTGCCGCCCCAATGCATCCAATTGCATTTTGAGCTGCTGGAGCTGCGCAAGCAGGTTTTGCACCTGAGGCGGTATTTCCGCACTTCCACTCATTTTGACATCCTCTTTACTTTTCTATTATCATTCGTTCGTATTTCAGTTAAGTATTCTTTTGACCCTTGCCACATATAAATACACCATGAGCGGAGAAGGAGAGAACGTAGGGGTTGTGGTTATTTCGTACGGGTCGCGAGCGGCTGCGATGATCGATGCGCTCTGCCGGAGCGAGAATTACAAGGTGCGGTTATTTGTTGCGGATAAGCAGCGGAATCCGTTTAACGTGGAGCGTGCGGAGAAGCACGTGGTCATTCAGGATTTGGATGTGGGCAAGATCTGTGACTTTGTTGACGCGAATAAGAATGAGATTGATTTTGGTATCTGCGGCCCAGAGAAGCCGATCATAGCAGGTGTGAGGGACATCGTTGAGCGTCAGACCGGTGTGCCACTGATCTGTCCGACGAAACGGTACGCGATCGAAGAGAGCAAAGCTGCGCAACGGTATCTGATTGAGGAATGCTGTGCCGAGGCGAATCCGCGATTCAAGGTGTTCCATCATGTGGACTACAGCACCGTGAGTGACGTGAAGGACGCTGTCTGGAGCTTTTTAGATGAACTTGGGAACGAAGTAGCGGTGAAGCCTGACAAACCGACAGCAGGGAAGGGCGTCGGTGTCTGGGGCGACCATTTTACCACGAGAGAGCAACTGTTCGATCATTTCCGCTCGATCTTTGAGAGTGACAGTGACGTGGTGATTGAGGAGAAACTAGATGGTGAAGAGTCGAGTTTCCAAGCGTTCTGCGACGGTAAACGGATCGCTGCTCTTCCTGATACGCGGGATTACAAACGAGCGTTTGATCATGATCTGGGCATGAATACGGGAGGAATGGGCTCTTACAAAGATCCAGAAGATTGGTTGCCGTTTTTAACCAAACGTGATCGAGAAGATGAAGAGCGGTTGGTTCAGCGGCTCTTTAACAAACTGAGGGGCAATGGTGAGAATGAGGGGCTGCGAGGTATCCCGTTCTACGTTGCGTTTATGCATACGAGTGAGGGTGCAAAGATCTTGGAGATCAATAGTCGACCGGGCGATCCGGAAATAATGAATATCATGCCCGTTCTGAAGGACGATTTTGTCGACCTGTGCTTCAGCATGATTGAAGGCACGCTATCGAGGGTCGACTGCGCGAAGCAAGCGACTGTGGTGACCTATGCCGTGCCAATGGACTACGGTGAGTATCGGAGCACGTATAGTGGCGATAGGAGGGTGGATTTGCGTGGTGTGCATGCGCTGAAGGAGCGCTACGGTGACAATTTGCGAGTCTATCCAGGCTCGATGGATTTGCGAGACGATGGTAAGACGTACGCACTCGGGTCACGAGCGGTGTGCACGGTTGGCATTGGTGATACGATAGAGGAAGCGCGAGCACGATCGCTCGATGGTGTCAAACATATAGACGGTGCGTTGTGGAATCGCTGGGATATCGCAGCACCACACTACATCGAACGGAGCATACAGAAGATGAAGGAGTTGCGGGGTTGAGTGCTTGAATTAGTAGTGGGAACTGAGGTGAATCCTCTAAGAGTTTGAAGAATGCAGAACTGAGATGTGGGACGTTTATTTTTACCTTTTAATAGGGTTGCTGGTCTTTTTCGGGTTTACCGTAAGGGTTATTACCGGCTTTGGGTCGACGATGCTCATCGCGCCCGTACTTGCGCTCGTCCTGGAGCCGAAGCAGGTGGTGGTATTTGTTATCCTTGTTGAGAGCGCCATCGGCGTGATCTTCATCGTTAAAGAGGAACTCAATTTTGAGATTAAGCCGATTTTTATCGGCGGCATCTCGGGCATCATCGCAGGCATTTTATTGTTTGGGTTCTTAGCGCAACGAGTGGTAGGGTTAGTTATAGGTGCCAGTGTATTGATTTTTTCAGTCCTTTTTCTGTTGGATAAAACCTTCAGAACCCAGAAGGAGAACGCACTTTTCACGAGTCTTGGGTTTTTAAGTGGGTCTATGGGCGTCTTAACCGGCATAAATGGGCCGCAAATCGTCCTTGGATTGGTGAATCAGGGGTACGATGCTGACTTCATCAGACGGTGCATGATTACGTACTTGATAGTGATCGATTTCATTACGTTAGCTGCGTTCTCAGTTTCAGGGTATGTAACCGCACATGTAGTAACGCTCCTCGTGTATTCTATTCCATTCCTCCTTCTCGCCTTTGGTACGGGCACCTACGTTTTGAAATACGTAGAGCCAGAGAAGTTGAAACGAATCATGCTCTTCATCACGCTGTTTGCGGGGATACTTGCGATGTGGAAGTTTGTGCCTTGAGATAGAGTTTTAGGATAACGATTCCTTAAGTGTTTAATGTTCAAAGCAAAGTGTAGAGATATGCTATGCCCTTTCAGTATTCCTATCTATTTCGAAATCTAGAGAGTTAAAGATCCCTCGTTCAGGCCGATTTCATCAATGTCGTAGACATAAGCAAAGCTTTGAGGTGCCCTAAAATCACAATTCATCTTAAACGGGTCAATCGGCGGGTTGAAACGCTCAATGTAACCAACCTCAAACCCATATATCATCTCGCTATTCCCAAAGAAAGAGAAAAATTTTCCTTTTTCAATTCCACCTTGATTTCCACACGTTTCCCAAATCTCTTCTGGCGAACCACTAAGTACTCGGATTAATCGAAAACATCCAACAATTCTTTTTCTTGGAGAAGTTGCATAGATGTAAACGCGAGAAACTTGACGTCGAGGTCTTTGCGTCCTAAACTCAAAACGCTTTATCCCCTCAAGAATCCTATCAGCATATTCCGACTTCACGGAGAGAATCATATCAACCATTCTTTAACATTCTCCTTTACTCGTTTGTATGAAACGTTATCCATATTTAATATGCTTTGTGGTGGGCCGGTTAAAGCTCCGAGTTCCAAGAGTCTTTCTCGGCTTATTAGAGAAGGTAATTGGCCCACATATCTAAAAAGAATTGCTAACGCACCGTTCTCATGAAGTTGTCGTAACTCATTCGTGGAATAGACAGATCTTGGACCGATAAACGCAACCAATTCGTCAAATGAAGAGGGATACCTTAAAACCGATTCTACCACTCCAATTCCGGTGATGCCTTGTTTCCGTCTGGAACGATAGAATAAAAGAATATCTCCAGACCGAATTGTTGTAATTCGAGAGTTGCAAACATATGCCTTCTTAATGGTGTTTTGCTCAACAATCATATCCCAAAACTCGTCGAGGAACGTTTGACGTCCCTGAACATCACTGAACAGTCTGTCATGGAACTCTGGCCGTATTGGAACAACGAACTTCCTAACAATATCTCCATCATAGAAACTTGGAAAAAACCTTTTACAATATATGAACGGGTGCATCTCATTCAATAATTGAGGTGGAGCAAAATCCTTAGCGTAAATAATCTCTCCTGTTCTCGATTTTTTTCCAGCTATCACAAAACCAAAGTCTTCAAGTAACTTCCTTAATTGGATCTTGTCTCCGAATATTGTTACATAAGCAACGGAAAAACCATTTTTTGAGCAATAGTCAAAACACATCTTGAGGAGGAGTTCTCCTAACTTAAATCCCCGGGCATCATCAGAAACTTTGAAAGTACAAATCTTTAACGCTTTCTCAGGAAATCCCCTCAATATTGGCTTATTCTTCTCTGTGTAAATGAGCAGAGCGTTCAGTTTCTTTTTGTTGCTCCTCCAACACCAGCACATACGTCCCTCTCTGCTCTTCTCAATAAACCAATCATCAAAATCAGGATAATCCTCCCTGATACTATCAAAAAACTCCGATCGTAGGTCCAAATTATGGATCGCCAAATGTTCCAATCGAAGATGCTCGGGAAAGTACCTTTCAACTTGCTTTACTAAATGCTCCACAATCTGGGATACTGTAAGTACTCTCTGATCCAAGCCTAACTTTAGGGCCTTTTTGTGGAGCCTCCGATCTTCAGTGACAAGAAAGCTGGCTGCATTCCTGTAGATGGAATAGAGTATCTTATTATCGATTTCATCTTGATGCCTCTGGGCCCCACCGACTACGTTAGTGAAGCTATCGTCGGGATTCCTAGGATCATCGAGAATTGGATATTTTCCAAATTTCGACTCGTGAACAATTCTTCTTCGCTCGTTTGGATCTCTCCTAATATCTTCAAGTGACGCACGATGTACCATCAGTTTTATGTCATGCTCCATGGCGATAGAATGGAGCTTCGCTACATCCGATTGAACTATTTCGTTTGATTCTCCGTATATGAAGACATTTGTATCAATCAGGATTCTCAATGGGCCACCTCGCCAATTTTAATCATGCAAACCTTTTGCCTGAGATTCCACATGATAGCGGTGTTTCCAACATCAATATCGTATATACCCCCCCTTTTAATACCATAAGCGTACTTTACAGCCTCCCATCTATTCATAAAGAAAGATCACTTATATAAAACTTTCGATTAATTTTAAACCCTCCTCTAACTATCAATTATATATATTCTTTGATTGTCACAGTACTTC
>CAYNTR010000092.1:0-8248 GCA_964400255.1 uncultured Halobacteria archaeon | reverse complement strand
ATACCCGTTGGGCTGCGATGAGAAAGTGGATATAGTCCACAGCATCACATTTTGGTGGGTTCATCGCTATCGTATTCTCCTGTCGTTCATTTTGGTTTTGAGGTATAATGATAACCCAGAACAGCTAAATACTTAACTGCGTAAGTCCTAGAGTTAATAAAACTTGTAGAAAGCTACAAAAAAAGAAAGGAAGAGGAGGAGAAAAGAAAGGAAGAAGAAAAAGTTTGACCCCGGCCTTTCATTTCTATGTTTGCAACGAATTCTTATTTTTTGAGCCTTCAATAACAGACTCTGGAAAGAAATCTTTCAATCTCTGCTGAGAAGGCTCCATTCGGCAGGGGGTGTGAAAAGCAAGACCCGTTTAGGGGATTGAAACAGGTTTGTCAGGCGCAACCCAAACCGCCATTTGACAATTGTGAAGACCCGTTTATAGGGGATTGAAACCTTATTATGAGAGTTGCCTTCACTGCTATTGCGGCCTCCTCGGTGTAAAAGAGAGACCCGTTTTAGGTTGTAACTTCAAACCTTTTCACAAAAGGTTTGAGCCAAAACAAAGAGCGATGAGGAGAATCAATAATCAATTTTCAGCTTCTTCTTTTCGCCGCTTTTTGAGCGAGAAAGCAGAAGTAAATATAAAAATGGCACTTCTCCCATTTTAGGGAACACCACCTACAGGATTGAAGGATTTTCAGATTGAAATACTTCAAATCGTGGAACCAGTCAAGCTCTTCGTGTGATGAGGTGTATCCTAGAGTTCATTTCAAAACTACTTATCCTTTTGACTAGTCAACAGTGCCGGGCAAACTGGATGGACTTTAGCCCTGTGTTCCTGAAAGTTTCGCGATTTGACCTTTGCTCCGCATAGGTTGCATATGGTCCATCGGCTTTTCCAGCAGGGCTCATCAGTTGGCTTATGAATTCATCCTCCGTGAAGCCCTTCGCATGAGCTTGCTCCTTAATCCCCTTGGCTGTATCTTCTCGAACGGTTAAAATGGCCCAGCCCTTCTCAGGCATAAAAAACTATTCTCCTATCCATCATTTTAAATTTGACTAGTCAAACATCAGGAAGTTTTGAAAGAGACCAGTTACTAAATAGGGAAGAGAACTCCCTTCAAGTCTTTTTTAGCCAGAAGAAGATGTAGATCGCCTATTTTTTTCTCTCTCCATCCTAAAATGGGAGAAGAACCATAAAAATTAAAAAAAATCTTTTTGATGAATATCTAGGTCCGCAAAATTCGAGAGAAAAATGAAGGATTCATCCGCTACAGCGGATGGATCGCATCGAGCCCATTATTTTTCGTTTTCGATCCCCGAATGTCTTGTGAAACGATTCTCGTTTCATACCTCTAACTCGTAATACACCGCTCTTTAAGTTGATATTACGTTCTTTAATACGACCTGCACTTCAAAGTTTATTTTTTATCCGTATCGATTACATTATATATATATCTGGTAGAGTCCTTTGCTGGGATAGATATGGCGATGGCAAAGTCAAAAGATAAAGGAGATGAACCTTTTAAGGAGGAAACTAAAATGCATGATGTAGATACAACCAAATACGTTATTCATGCTAACATCACAGCTGAAGGTTTTGTTGAGAAATCTGACGTGGTGGGTGCAATATTTGGGCAAACAGAAGGATTATTAGGTGAAGAATTGGACCTGAGAGACTTGCAGAAGAGCAGTCGAATAGGCAGAATAGAAGTGAACGTCGAGTCGAAAAGTGGGAAGTCCAGTGGCGAGATACTCATACCCTCTGGTTTAGATAAGGTGGAAACCGCGATACTGGCTGCTTCTTTAGAGACCATAGACAGAGTAGGTCCGTGTATAGCGAAGGTTACCGTTTCAAAGATCGAGGACATACGAGCGACAAAGAGGAAGAAGATAACGGAACGTGCCAAACAGCTCATGCACGAGGCTGCCGAGAAGAGCATAGATAGTGAGATGATGGTGAGCGAAGTCAAGCAGGCAGTAAGAATGGAAGAGATAACGTACTACAAGGGACTGCCTGCAGGACCAAATGTCGAGAGTTCCGATGCCATATTAGTGGTAGAGGGCAGAGCTGATGTCTTAAATCTGCTTAAATATGGGATTAAAAACGCCATAGCTGTGGAAGGCACCAATATATCCCCGATAATAACGAAACTGAGCAAGAGGAAGACGGTTACCGCGTTCGTCGATGGTGACCGTGGTGGTGACCTGATCCTCAAGGAACTTTTACAGGTCGCTGATGTCGATTACATTGCAACTGCGGCCGAGGGGAGGAGTGTTGAGGACATGTCATACAAGGAAATAACGAAAGCACTGCACAATAAAACACCAGTAGAGCAACAAGAGTACGTTGGGGAGAAAGGAGAGAAAGAAAAAGAGCAGCCGCGAGTACTACAGAGAAAGCGGGTCAAAGATGAGAAAGAGGAAAAAACTCCAAACCCCTTTAAAACCCATTTGGAAGAGCTCGAAGGTACGTTTAAGGCTCGACTTCTAGACAAAGAGCAGAAAGTGCTCAAAGAGACCACGGTTCGAGATCTCGCGAAAGAATTGAAGGAAACAACCGAACATGCGAATAGCGTGGTTTTCGACGGTGTAATCACGCAAAGAATTGTGGATATCGCGCAGGAGAAGGATTTGGAATACGTGGTGGGAATAAAAATCGGAGATGTGGTTAAAATGCCCACTTCTCTCAAGATACTAACCTCGGATTCCGCTTAAACCCGAACAACAAGAATACAAGAGTCTCGACGTATCGGTAAAGATAAACCCGAGAAGGGTTCCGTTTGTATCCACGAGCTGCAGTTATCGAATATAGCCTAACTCTTCCTCTCGCATCCGCGGAACTTGTGCCTGCTCCATCTCTTTCAGTCGCTCGACGACCTTTTCCATCTCCTCGGCACGATCTTTTAACGCCTGCATGTCGAGTTCCAGATCCAATGCACGGCACAACACTTCAAGAACAGCCTGTGCACTCTTTGGATCCACTAAATACCCAGAGGTAAGTCCCAGCAGACAGACCCCGGGAATATTCCTCAGTTTCCCAAGGCCTAACAAGAGTCCTGACGCACCAACGATACTGCCTCCGGGCTCTTCCTCCCTGAATTCCACGCCAAAGTTCTTCATCTCCTCCACGAGTTCCACTTCATTCGCCGCACCAAGCACCATTTGTCGTTCCACCAGCTGACCGATACCATAGCCGCCCAGAGTATAGATGCGGGAGACTTCGTACTGCTCTGCGATATCGAGCAGCTTCTCTGCGAGCAGATAATGCCCCTCATTTGTCACGCTCTGCTGGTCACCGGTCAGGATCAGTAAATCCCGCTTCTCTGACTTCCATGCATAAAGTTCATTTTTACTTAAACGAACGGTCCCATCATTATTGACCAATATCTGTGGTGGAAAATGCCAGGAGTAAATCTCAAGTACCTTCTCGGCATTCAGCTCATGGATCATATGCTCAGCCACTAATTTCCCGACATTTCCTACTCCCGGAAGCCCCTCTATCATAACAGGCTTGTTCAATTTGACCTTTTTAAACTCATGTATTTCTATCTCTTCCATATTTCATCATCCTTCTATAGGCCCCGTAAGGATCTTTGGGAGAGAACCTCGGAGGTTGTGGATTCGTTGTCGCACTCCCACACTTCTCGCAGATCTCTTTCAAGGTATATTCTTCACATACCTCACATCTCCTTATCTTTGACTTCATAAAAAGTTTCTCGAAATTCATAGACCTTCATGGCAGAAAAAGGTAACACTTGGTACGGTTTTCTCGTTGGAAAGTGCTAAGCAAGATTTCGGTAGAACTTGCCAGATCCTTCGTTCCTTTTCACGATCTCAATGGCGGTATTTGCCGCGTCGCTCAAGAGGCCCTCTGCCTCCTTGTAATGAGACGCGGTGACGCGTATCTTATACCGCGGTGCACCTATGTAGAAGCATTTCACCGATGGACCGGTGGTATCCTGATCATCTGAGGGCTTTTGCCGTAGCACCGCTTCTGCCTGCATCAAGGCTTCCTTGATTATTTCCACGCCATTAGGCAGATGACATTTGAGCTCTACATAACCGTTTATCTGCACCGATGGAAGTTTAACGTTCGCTAGAGCCATCTCATGTATGGCATCCGCGTACTCTTCTTTGAGCCCAAGTCCACGCAGTACTCCTTTACCCGCCCGTACCGCATCCTCAAATGCATCATACAGACTCCCGTACGCATCCAATAAGACGGTCTCTATCACCTCGAGCTCCTCTTTGTTCAGTTGAGATTGAGAAGAGGGATCAGCGAGTGCGAGGGTGAACCACTTCTTGGCTTTTTTCTCGTTCTTCCACTCCTTTATCTTCTCCCTCTTTTGGCTGTCTTTTACCGCCTTTAACGATAAATCTATATGCCCTCTCCGTTCATCCACATTGAGCACTTTACAGACGATTTTCTGCCCTTCTCGAACATAATCCCGTAAATGCTTCACCCAGCCAGCGGATACTTCGGCTATATGAATCAGTCCTTCTTTTTCCCCGTATTCATCAAGTGTCACAAAGGCACCAAAATGCTGAAGCTCCACTACGGTACAAACGACTAATTCACCCCGCTCCGGCCAGTCTTCACGTGCCATCTATTGAAGAACCTCTATTATCCTGCCTTTTATCTCCGCTTTGCCTCCACGCGGTTCAACTAAGGTTCTGCCACAGACATTACATTTCACCCACGTCGATGCATGATCAAATACAATCTGCTCATTTTCACAATCATTACACTTGACCCGTAAAAATTTACTAACCGATTTTCTCTCCATTTTTCACTCCACTAAATCAAGCTTAGCAACGCGAAAGCCTGCTCTTTGATGCGCTTTTTTGCATTCACTGCACTTGTACCGGAGAAAAACTTTTTTGGTTGGCTTGTCTCCGCCGGGAACCTTTGAGAATTTACCCGAATTACCTATGCCTGACCTTCGTTTCTTCTGCCGTACGATCCACTTTAAGGAAGAAGCTCTTCCTCTTTTTACCCTTTCCACAACGTGCTCAGTATGCTTCCCACAAAAGGGGCAATAGATCCTCATGCGTTTTGGCATCTTCATTTTTCTGTCCCGTGTCTACCTCCACTATTCTCTTTTTTTCCTTCGAATCGCTCTGCAACCCCGCGTTTGCATAGTATCTCCGCGTTGGTCTTAGGCAGCATAATAACATCTTCTCTTTTCACTTTATAAATTCTTCCGTCCGTGCCCATGAAGGTAGGTATGTCGTCTAATATGCGAACGATGTGCAGTTCTTCAGTTCTCTCTTTAGCTGGGAGAGGCTCAGCCGTTTTAAACACCTGCCACGATGCTTTATTCTCTTCGGTCCGCTCTTCCCGCGCACGTTCAGGTTTGCCTTCTTTCTCGCCCAAGAGTAACGCGAATATCCGTTCCTTACCCTCCTCCACATGGTGCTTTACACCCTCGAATATTCGCTCTTCTTCCGCTAACATCCCCTTAGGCGGTGTTTTCATGCCCGAACTGGCGAGTTTTACAAGCTTGCCAATACGCCTCCGGACTATATCCTCCACCTTCGTCCGCGCATTCCGTATCTCATCGTCCAGAAGCTCCTTTCTCCGCTCATCCGCTTCCCCCTTCTCTTCCTTCAATTGCGCTATGTAGTTCCCCACTTCCGCACAGAAATCAGCAGGTAATTCTTGCAGTGATGCCATGCTCCTTTCCTTGTACAAGATTTCCCAGAGCGCCTCTATGTCCATCGCACTTTCTTTCTAAAAAAGACGCGGTACTAAGAAATATGATTTTCGTTTCTGTTTCACTCCACTTCCGCAGCACCTCGACACATAAAATAGAGCGCAACGTGCTCCGGTAACGCAGTAATTTCGCCCTCTTTTACGGTATAACGTTCACCTTTCAACGTTATTGAGGCGTCACGAACAACGCGTATAGCAACTGGCGAGTCCCCGAACACGACCGCATTTGCTAACGGGTTGAACTCTTTGATCGTTTCGATTCGTAATGGTTGTGCCCGTAAGCTCGATTTTCCGTGGAGTGAGCCGGGCAGACGTATAAGCCGTTTTATGTCCGCAGTAACCGGTTCGTCAACTCTATCCGCAGATTTGACACGGACGATTTTGGTGACTGTTTGGGTGATTCCTTTCCAGATCGGCTTAGCGAACTGAGGAATCTGATCACGCTCTATTCTCCTCATCACGGTCTCGTCCTTTGCAATTCGCAATATCTCTTGCGCCTTCTTCCTGTCCATCTCCCCCGCTTCTCGTATCAGTTTGATAGCCTGCTCTTCATCCAAGGCAGCTACCTCGTGAAGGAAATCGATTAACCCGTCACGAACCCGTTTACCCCATCCCACGGATATCAATCGTAAATCCCGCTTTCCCACTCGTTCACCGCCATGCTCAGGTTCCTGCAAATCTGTGACCAGAAACCGATTCATGTCAAGCCCAGTCGCCATGACATAGTCAACGATTTCCCGCCTCTCTCTACTGCCAAGCCCCCGAACCTTATCGGTCATTATATGCACGTGATACCCTCGAGATCCTGAAAATGCCAGTTTGATCTCGTCGTTAGAAAATCCAAAATCGTCAATCAGGAAGTCAATGAGTTTCAGCGTTTCTTTTTTCACGAGCTCCAACAAGTCATCATACGAATACCGCGGAAGCTCTGCTTCACTCACGATATGGTCCGCATCGAGGTCAAAAATCAAGTCTGCGCCGATCCACCCCTTTTTTGCCATATCCGCCGTAGGATATTCGTACAGAGCCGTTGAGTAATACGCATGAGCAGGGGCCCTTTCTCTCAGGTACCTGACAAAATCATCCTTCGTGGTAAACGATAGGTGCCTTTGCATCACAAGTTTTGAGGGATAAAACTGATCGAAATGAACAAATCCCCACTCTCGCATCCAGAAATCCTTCGGGGGGCTTATCCTCGCCCGTCTATAATACTCCCCAAACTTACGCGCGACAAATTGTCTCGTCTTCTCGTTCATTTTTACGTGTGAAGAGCATCATGCTCAGCATCATCGCAATTCTCGTTGGATTTTGGATTTTTCGCCTCGTTATAGGTATAAATGATAGCTTTTCGCTATTCATAATACTTAAGGATAAAGAGAGAAAAGGGGATAAAGAGAGAGATGATAAGCATAGCGATTCCAAAGGGCAGTTTGGAAAGCCAAACACTGCTCTTGTTCAAACAGGCAGATCTGGAAATAAAGGTTACGAGTCGGGAATACAGCCCCACAATAGATGACCCACGGATAGAGAAAGTGAAGATCCTCAGACCACAGGAGATACCAGAATATGTCGAGAAAGGGTATTTTGACATGGGCATAACCGGCAAGGATTGGATAGAGGAACGGAGTGCGGACGTAGTAGAAATAGCGGATATGAGGTACAGCAAAGCCGCAGAGCGGGAAAGCACGGTGAACATCGTCCTGGCGGTGCAGGCTGATCGAACCGATATAAAGGAAGCAAAGGACATACCGCCGCACAGTAAAATAAGCACTGAATATCCTAACCTTACCAAATCCTTCTTCGAGAAGCTCGGTATTCCGGTGCAGATATTTTTCTCGTACGGTGCTACCGAAGCAAAAGACATGATGGACGGCATCGTCGAACTCACCGAGACCGGCGAGACGCTGCGAAAAAACAACTGGCGGATAATCGATACCGTACTGGAATCGTCCACGAAGCTAATCGCGAACAAGGATTCGTGGCGTGACGCTAAAAAGAGGAAAGAGATAGAAGAGATAAGAACCTTGCTTTATGGCGTGATCGAAGCGCGGGGTAAAGTGCTGCTCAGCATGAACGTTGCGGAGGATTTACTGAAGGAGGTGGTCTCGGTGCTCCCGGCGATGAAACGGCCAACCATATCCCAACTCTATGACTCTGATAATAACCACCGTCGCTATTATGCGGTGGAAACGGTGGTGAGCAAGCGCGAGGTGAACATCCTAATACCGCTGCTGAAGAGCATGGGTGCCGAGGATATCATCGAGATCGATATAACTAAGATCGTGAAGTGATACATACATTAGCCAATTCACGAGCACTCAACATTATTCCAAAATTCAAGTTGAAAAAAATGAGCGAGACGAGAAGGTTCCGCTACAGGGATGTATATGCGAACTACATTCGGATATATCGCCTGATTGGAGGAATATACGAACCCGGTTCGGATATAATATGTTATACGCAATCGGCTTCAGGACGAATGAACAGTACTTCCGAAACCATAGGGTTCCGAACACCAGACCCTCAACTTAGTATCGA
>CAYNTR010000091.1:0-8267 GCA_964400255.1 uncultured Halobacteria archaeon | reverse complement strand
TTGCGAACTCTTTTAAGGAAGATGGAGCAATTGAATGGAAAGGAAGACTACCCCACTGGGTATTAAGGGAAAAAGGTGATGAGTTGAAATTGATTGCTAAAAATGGAAAGTGGGTAGCTATAGATAAATCTGGCACTGTCGTTGAACCAGAATAATACGGCAGATAACAGCGGATAAAAGGCTTTGCTACGCTTCGCCCAAATTGCCTTACTTCGACTTCGCTCAGTACAGGTCGGCAACTTCTTTTATCCGCAATACGTTATCGGAAATTGCCTAAGGAGAACTCTAAATGACGTATGATGTATTCATAAGTTATGAAAGCACAACTGGCACGGGTTTTTCAGAACATTTGAAAAATGCATTAGAAAGACGAAAAGGACATAATCATAAAGTATTTTTGGCAAATGAAACGCTTTATGTAGGGGATAAATGGAAAGTTGAGATAGATTCTGCATTGAATAGTTGCAAGTATTTTGTTGTTATTATTACCTCGCTTACTATGGATTCTGATTGGGTAATGAGGGAATATCAAAGAGCTAAAGAAATGAATAAAAGAATAATTCCTTGCAGGTATTCTAAAATTTCTGTGTCAGATACGAAAGAGTTGGCTAATATCCAACAAATTGACTTTTCAGATAAATTTGATTTGGCGAATAACGTCATACTTGAATTAAGAAAAATCGATGAAAGAGAGAGAGAAGGTATAGGAGTAAAAAAAGATGCAGAGGAATTTCTGAAGAGGGGAAATTTACTTTATTCCTTAGGAAAATTTGAAGAAGCAGAGAAAGAATATCTGGAAGCATTAAGAATAAATCCTGACTTGGCAGATACGTATCACAATCTTAATGCTTTGTATTATAATTTAAACACAATCAGAAAATCAACAGAAGCAATTCAGAATTTGGAGATTATTCACAAAAAGCCCCGACAATTAAGCAAAATATTTAAAATCTATAATGACGAAGAAGAAATTTTAAAAGAACTTATTGAGCTATATGATATGGTTAAGGATATTCATATCTTCACAGAAGAATTTGAGGTGAAGACAAACCTTCAGGCAGACAGTGAATTTAGGAATGCACTTGACCACCTAATGAGGGTTTTACGCGAAAAATTAAATCCAAAATCTGAGAAAGGAGAGGAGTATATAAGATCAAATCTATCTAATGCACGCGGGCACATTTATAGAGTGGGTTATGACACTTTAGACATCCTCACAATAAGTTTGAGAAAGAAGATAATAGACGAACTTTCAGATTTTTCACCGGGAACTATAAATATTACAATCCCTGAATATTATAAAAAAATGAAACCCCTAATTGAAGGGATGACGGCTGAAATATTGAAATTAAGAACCCGTAAAAACTACGGATACGACCTTTCCATTTTTAAGGATTATATTAATATTTCGAACGAATTGTACAACGTGTATCGAGTTATCCTTAGTAGAAAGAGTTCTCTTATCGAGTACGAAAAAAAGAAACAAGGTGGTGGATTTTTGAAAAAAATACTTAAATAGAAAAACATTTAAAATTGGTGGAAACATCCGATAACAGAGCGTATCTGACTTCGTGCCTTCGGCACTACGCCCAAATTTGCTCCGCTAATACTCCGCAAACTTCAGATACGCTCAAAACGTTATCCGCAAGAGCAAGACGCAAAAGAGGGAATATGAATGGTAGCTGAAAAATATAAATCATCAATACCTCGCCAAATGTATTGGTCGTCTGATTTGAAAAACAGTAAAAGGTGCCCTATATGTAATTCAATATTAGAAAACGAATATAAATCGTATTTATTGGCTATAGAAGGTGAAAAAAACATGTATAAGGAAGAAGTATTTGAAAAAATTGCCAGCCTACTTAAAAGCCACGGGGTGAGAAAGGTAGCCGTCTTTGGCTCTTATGTTCGAGGGGAGGAAAAATCGGAAAGTGATATAGATATTATTGTGGAGTTTTCAGAGAGAAAAAGCCTTCTTCAACTCGTGAGAATAGAAAGAGAGTTGTCTGAGGAGTTGGGAATAAAAGTGGATTTGTTGACAGAGAAATCTATAAGTCCCTATTTGATTGATACGATAAAAAGAGAGATGAGGGTGATTTACGGATGAAAAAAGGAGACACTGCATATCTGAAGCATATTCTAGATGCTATAACCCGGATAGAAGAGTATACCGTGGGGATAGAATACGAAGACTTCATGGAGAATCACCTTGTACAGGACGGGGTAATAAGGCAGATTGAGATAATAGGTGAAGCAGCAAAGAGGGTATCCGATGAGATCAGAGAGAAGCATCTGGATATTCCTTGGAAAGACATGGCGGGAATGAGAGACAAATTGATACACGATTATTTTGGCGTAGATATGGATGCCCTCTGGGATACAGTCGAGAATGACATCCCCACATTGAAAAGCAAATTGAAAGACCTCAGTGAAAAAGGAGAGAAGATATGAGTGGGGTTCGGAGCTCTCGCAATCCTTCGGATTGCTCGGCGCTAACGCACTCGGACAACAGAGCGTATCTGGCTGCGGTGCTTCGCCCCTCCGCCCAAATTCCCCCTCGGGGAACTTCAGATACGCTTAGGACGTTAGCTGAAAATGCCGCCAACCATCGGATGGAAGAAATATGTCATCTAACATTGAAGAGTACAAGCAGGATTTAGATCGGCTCATCAAGAAAGGTAAGGATTTAGCCATTGACCTCTTGAATGTAGTTGAGCAGGAAAATAAACCTAAGAAGGTCAAAAATGCAGGCCAGTCCTTTCATAGTGATTACGAGAGCTGGTATTCTGAAGCCTCGGAAGTCATTCGGCAGATTCTGCCAAGCCGGCTCGACGACTTCCAGAGCTACTATAAGCGTGATAACCGAAAGGAGATTGATTACGAAAGCTATTCCATCTCCGATTATCTCATTGGTCTTGTCATTACCAAAGGTTCAGGCGAATGGGCCTTCAATCCAGGATCAGCAGCGTTTCGGAAAATTAAGCAACAATTTCTGATTCTTTCATCCGTACAAAGCAGGTTTGAAAGTACCCTTTTTGACATCAAACAACTTGTCCGAGCTGATATATTTGATTCAGAAATTGACGCTGCAAGGGAGCTTCTCAATAACGGTTTTTTAAGAGCTGCAGGTGCAGTTGTTGGTGTTATTTTAGAGAAGCATCTCGCTTAAGTATGCGACAATCACAAACTTAGTGTCGGAAAGGAGAACCCAGGAATTGCAGATTTCAACGACTTGCTCAAAAACTCCAATATAATTGATGTTGCCAATTGGCGGTTCATTCAACGTCTTGGCGATCTTAGAAATCTTTGTGACCACAATAAGGAGCGTGAACCAAAGGCTGAAGAGGTACAAGAGCTTATCGATGGAGTCGATAAAACAACAAAGACGTTATTCTGATTTTATAGTTGGCGGCTCTAGCCATTTCTCAAACTTGAACTGCTCGTAGGCTTTTTTCATACTGCTCTTTCTAGGCATCATAGGGCTTCCGTGGCCGTTTCCCAGTATGCCCGATCACCGGCACTTCCACATGATCCCGCTTCCAGATCTGCTCAACCCAGAGAAACGGTCCTGTTGATCTTCCGTCTGCTTAACTCCGTATCCCGATCCGACCGTTCGGTGGAGACCTAGATGCGATATATAATTTCGGGACGGCACACCCCGAGGCTTTGACGATAGTTTAATATCCCGCTAATAAAATAGGTATCCGATAAGTATGATGAAACGAGTCTTGATTTTGACGGGAGATGCTGTTGAGACGCACGAATTATTCTATCCGTTCTGGCGGCTTAAGGAGGCAGGAGTTACGGTTACCGTCGTGGCACCATCCAAGAAAGAAGCATTGTTCACCGTCGTACACGACTTCGAGCCGGGCTGGGAGACGGTCACCGAGAAGCCCGGATACCGGTTTCTTGGTGTTGACGCGGCCTTTAAGGATGTTAACCCTGAGGAATATGATGGCTTGCTCTTGCCAGGCGGGCGAGCACCCGAGTACATGAGGATCTGCCCTGAACTGGAGCCGATCGTAAGACACTTCTTTGAGGCGGATAAGCCCGTCGCAGCTATGTGTCACGGCGTTCTCTTGATTGCCAAATTCGGCCTGGCGAACGGTAGGAGAATGACCGCCTTCAAAATTATTGCACCGGACCTGGAGCAAGCCGGAGCCGACTATGTCGACCAGGAGGTGGTCGTTGATAGGTCCTTGGTCACGAGTAGGACTTATTTTGACCTGCCAGCTTTCATGAGGGAATTTCTGAAACTTCTGAAAGTGTAGTGCACTGGAGTCCTCCAAATACCTACCGGTCTAGTCAAGAGATGGCTTACTTCGCTCCTTTGATGGCCGCCCGACCCAAAGCACCCCCTAAATTAGAGACGAAAACCGAGCCCACCGAGCTGAAGCCATCATCTTCTTACGGCTTCATCAGCACTTTTATGGCCCCCTCCCGGCGTCCTTTGGCCACGTCGATCGCCTCCTTGAAAGCCCGTAGCGGAAAGGTATGGGTGACAATCCCGCGCGAGGTAATCAACCCTCGGGACAGGAGATCGATGGCGATGGGATAGGTGTGAAAGGCCAGGTGAGCACCGATGATCTCCAGCTCTTTTATGTCCGAGATAACGGACCAGTCGAAGGAGACATTCTCGGCGAATACCGCGAACTCCATGAGCCGACCGCCCCGCCTGAGCATCTCAACGGCCATCAGGACACTGGCATTGGATCCCGCGGCCTCCAGTATGACGTCGCAGCCCACGCCATCCTCGGTGAGTGATTTGACCTGGGCGACGGCATCCGCTTTGGTGGGGTTTATGACCACATCGGCCCCGAGCTCCTTCGCAACTTTGAGCCTAGTATCATGTCGGTCTACGGCAATTACCAACTTTGGATTCTTGAGCTTCGCCGCCTGGACCATGAACAAACCGATAGGCCCGCCACCGATGACCACAACCGTCTCCCCGAACTGAATACTCGCCCGGTTGACGCCGTGGATAGCGCAGGCCAAGGGCTCGATCGTGGCGGCATCTTGCCAGCTGACATTTTCGGGCACCTTATGGAGAATGGTGCCCTTTGGGTAAATCATGTGCTTGGCCCATCCGCCATTATACTTCACAATGCCAAAGATGGCATGAGGCTCGCAAAGATTGTACTGCCCTCGCCGGCAATAGTAGCACCTTCCACAGGGAACGATGTTCTCAGGGATAGCCCTACCCCCTATCTCCAGTCCAAATTTCTCGCCAGCACCCAGTCCAAGCTGCAGCACACGTCCCATGAACTCATGGCCTGCAACGATGGGTGCATAACTGTAGGCGGCCTTGGCAAAATAGGCCGTTCCATAATAGATTTTAGGGTCCGCTGCGCAAACCCCACAGCTCTCGATCTCGACTAAGACCTCCTCCTCACCCGGCTCGGGAACCTCAATGTCCTGATATCGAAAGTCCTCTTGACCGTGAATCACTACCCCTTCTGTATGCATTACGCCTCACCTTTTGTATACTATGTAGGTGGAAGATGATGTATACGTCCATCCTTGAACTTGTATATAAATGGATGGGCATACCTAGCAAAACCAGGGTGGTGAACCACTCGGCTGAATTAGTCCTTCCCGCGTGCTAAGAGGCTAGAAGAAATCCATCTCCTCAAGCTTCTCTAACGACGCTTTCTTCCCGATGACCACCACGGTATCGCCCGCTCTTATTTCATCCTCGGGACCGACGCTCGCTATAACCTTTCCATCCCTAATGATCGCCACGATTGACGCGCCGATTCTCTCCTTGAACCGTAAATCTTTTACTTTCTTATTGGCAATTTTTGCACCAGACTCAACTGTAAAACTTTCGAGCGATGCATCGCCGGTTTTGGTTGCGGAATCGATGAACGCAACGATTGCCGGCTTGGTCAAGCTCCTCGCCAAGCGCCGTCCACCGATCTCCTCAATCATCACCACTTTCTTCGCGCCAATGCTGTAGAGCCTCTTAGCAGCCTCTTTTGAACTCGCTCGCGTCACTATATCAAGGTCTTTATTGAGTTCTTTCGCCGTTATGCACAAATATAAATTATCAGAATCCGAGGAGAGTGTCGATACCAATCCCGAAGCGCGTTCCACACCAGCTTCCTTCAAAGTCTCCTCGGTGGTTGCATCGCCTTCCACAACGAGTATCTCTCGCTTCCTCAGTTCTTTCACCACCTCAGGGTCACGCTCAATGACCACAAAGTCCACAGCTTCGTCTCTGATTTCGTCTGCTACGACGCTGCCGGTACGGCCACCGCCGCAGATAATCATATGATGCTTCACTTTCGCCAAGCTCCGCCTCACCCTTGTTATGCCAAAGGCGTCATGCAATCGCCCTTCCAATACTGATCCTATTATTCCGGTGAGCACATATAAGGCTAACCCCACGCCCGCTAGGACCAATCCCGCAGTGAATAGTCTACCATAGAACGTATGCGGCGTGATATCGCCATACCCTACCGTAGTAATCGTGATAATCGTCAAATAGAACGCTTTAAAAAATATAAGGCCTTCAAGATACCAGAAGCCAACTACTCCGATCACGACCACCAAAAGTAATAAGCAAATACCGATTAGTGCACGTCGTATTGGTTCCATAGTTCCGAATTAAGATATAAATTTAGCAATGCTCCCTATTATTCCTTTGCTTATTCTATCGCCGTGTCTGGCGAATAAAGAACCAATGATTGAAAGAATAACCACGTAAGCAATGACGAGCGAAATTAAGAGCTCAGAAATGATCACCCCCGTTCCCATTGCAACGGCAAGCAACACAATTGAAAACTCGCCCCGTGGCGTCGTATATGCCCCGACCCGCAATCCCGTTTCAATCGAGTCGTGCACCCGCTTCCCGATAATAGCACCACTGGCAAACTTTCCCAAGATGGACACCGTTATGAGTGCAAGAAGTACGAGGACAAAATCTGCAGTGGGCACGGCAAATTTGATTGGTAACATCATACCGAAGGAGAAGAAAAAAATGGTGAGGAATAAGCTCTTAAAGGAGATGGTCGCGCTGAAGAGCCGCTTGCATGACTTGACGCCAGCGAGTGCAGAGCCGAGGAAAAATGCAACAATCTCCACAGAAACACCCAATTGATGTGCAAGTGCCGAAAATCCGAATATGAGTGCGAAGATAAGGAGTATAGGTATCTCATCATCGCGCTCAAACAGAGGCGAGAGGACGTTGCTAAGCCTTCCGATGAGCGTCACGAGGAGGACAATGAGGAGCAACGCCGAAGCTAAGGAAACGGGGATCATGGCAGGGTTGCCAACCATAATGGAGGTCAGCACCACGAGCAGAATCACCAGTACGATGTCCTCGAAGACCATGAGCCACACAGCGGTCTCTGCTTCCGGGTAGATCAGCCTCTTGTTCTCTATCAGTGAGGTTATGACTATTGCCGAACTGCTGATGTAAACTGCGGCTGCGAGTATGAAGGCTTCTAAAACGGTTAACCCAATGACAAGCCCAAGCATAAACCCTGCAAAGAAATTCACTACGAAGTCGATGTAACCTGCAAATAACCGTCCATGCTCTTTTAAGCCCTTGTAATGGAACTCATGTCC
This sequence comes from uncultured Halobacteria archaeon, assembly GCA_964400255.1. Taxonomy (GTDB): domain Archaea; phylum Halobacteriota; class Syntropharchaeia; order Alkanophagales; family Methanospirareceae; genus JACGMN01. Next base: position 695 of record CAYNTR010000091.1, on the reverse strand, counting down.
TATGTAGAACAAGAGGAGGATAACACCAATCTTACCCAGCCACTGGACGAAGTCGTATGAGGTTATTACGTCGAACCCACTCTTACCGAGGATTATTCCCGCGATGATGTACGCAGGGATCGAGGCTTGCTTTAGATATTTCGATGCCAATCCAAGGACTAAGCACGAGACCGTGACAAGAGCTAAATCCAGCAGAAAGGTCATATCTAAACCTGTCCCAGAATCTCCCGCTCACATGCTTTTATTTGCTCACGTTCACCTATCGCCACTATCAGATCTCCCTCTTCGAACACTGTATCCGGCGGCGGGCTGATGATGCTCTCTCCCTTTCTCGACAGTGCTATTATCGTGACGCCCGTCCTCTTCCTGATTGCCAAATCACTGATGCTCTTGCCGATCATACTCTCTAGTACCGGAAATACATGGATATTTATTCTGAGGTCAGCGATTTCAGAAAACGAGACTTCAACGTCCTCGTGCTCTATGGTGAGCATCGATCCGGTCAAAACGCTTCCGAGACGTCGGGCTTCTTCCGGGGTCAACCGTGAAACTGAAGGCTTCTCAGCACCTGCTTCTAAGACATAAAGCTCTATTTCGCCGGTCGTTAGAAATATAACCGCTACTTTATCCCTTTTTGGACTTTCTATCTCATACTTCGTGCCTATCTCGGGAAGTTCTGAGATTCTCATGATGTT
>CAYNTR010000090.1:0-8272 GCA_964400255.1 uncultured Halobacteria archaeon | reverse complement strand
GATACTAAGTTGAGGGTCTGGTGTTCGGAACCCTATGGTTTCGGAAGTACTGTGTCAAGGCATACAAACGATAATCGAAGCCAAAAGAGAAGTAATAGATGAATAGCGCTATAGATGATTTGACGAACCTTTTCTTTATACCCCTTCCCAATCACATCCACCTCCGCACTCCTTTTGCGGGACGCTTCCGGTGCATACGCTTTTACGTAACGAAACTTCTCTTTTCACCGTTTTACCGTTACGTGCTCACCATGCTCAAAAATGATCTGATAGCAGATACTTTTATCTTTGACTTTTACCTTTACTTCTCACGTACGGTGTTATAGCCAATGAACGTGAAGGATATTCTAAAATTAATCGCAAGCATCTTCGTTTGTCAGCTCGCAGGTATGATTGGAGCAGTCGCAACGAGTGCCTCGATCCAGACCTGGTATGTCACGCTCAACAAGCCCTTTTTTCACGCCGCCCAATTGGCTCTTCGCGCCCGTTTGGCTGACGTTGTACACACTAATGGGCATCTCGCTCTTCCTCGTCTGGCGGCTGGACGTTCAGGATCGTCACGTGCAAATCGCACTTGCACTCTTCGGTGTTCAGTTACTCCTCAATGCCTTCTGGTCGATCGCGTTCTTCGGACTCAGATCACCGCTTGCAGGGCTCCTTGTTATTTTGATGCTCTGGATTGCGATCGCAGCGACTATCGTGAAGTTCTTACCGCTCTCGAAACCTGCGGGAATACTCCTCATACCCTATATCCTCTGGGTGACCATTGCCGCAGCGTTGAACCTCGCCATTGTGCTCTTAAATTGAGAAGGAGAGAGATTTGAAGCGACGAAAAGTAAACGATGAATGCGGAAGTGAGGCAAAGGAGAACTCCCCCTCAAATCCTTAGTCGTCCAAGGAGGTTCTTCAATTTTGTTATATCCTCCTTCTTAACGTCAAATTCAGAGGCATAGGGACAGAGATGGTCCATTACAGCTTTACGGAGCTCTTCATCGTAAATTAACGGGTATAACTGGCATCCTTCTGGTCTATACGGATATATCGTGCAGCCGGCCTCTGAGAGGAAGGCGCATCGTCCTGCAATGTTCTTGAGATGCCGTCCGCCGTCCGCTTTAATCGTAAAATCGCTCAGATCATAGCCCCGCTTCAAGATTTTCGTTAGGTCAAAGACCGAAAGCGACATGCTCGTTTCGATGCAGCACCGTACGCATCTATGGTTCACGCACGGAATCCCGCTTCTCAGGGGGTGCTTATGGCTGCGGCTCTTCATCGCAATAGTCCTCCTCTTCTCCATTTTAAAGCGCCTCTGCGCAAATAAAGGATTGGGAAGCGTCTACTGTGTGAGTGTGAAAAGAGGTAAATAAATGAATTCCTCGTTTAGTCAACAAGTATGTGCTCCCAAAGCCTAATTATCATGACTCGAAGTTATTACGGCTCAGAAAACGAACATTAACTTTTCAATAGGTCCATTTGTGCAGTCATTCCAGTAAATTTGTAGGAAATGACGCCATGGTTCTTCCTCTCAAGATGAGTTCAGGCTTTATACCCCTTCCCAATCACGTACACCTCCGCACTCCGTTTTCGCGAGGCTTCCGGTGAGAATGCTTTTGTTATCCGAAAATGCTCCATCACGCTCTCGTAAAAGTGCCTGTAATCTTCACCCTGGAATATCTTCGCAACGAAGTTTCCTTGATCTTTTAAGAGCTCAGTAGCAATTGTTAGAGCAGCCATACTCAGTTCAAACGACCGATACTGATCCAAATCCTTATTCCCCGATAACTGTGGTGACACATCCGATATCACGACATCCGCTTTGTTTCGTCCTTTTGATGCGAGCGCCTCTTTTATAGCACTGACGGTCTCCACTTCGTTGGTGATATCACTTTTTATAATGATGATATCTTTCATCCGCGCCATCGGCTGCAGATCCACGCTTATTATTACGCCGCGTTCGCCGACGAACTCTTTTGCGACCTGTGACCAGCCGCCCGGGGCTGCGCCGAGGTCCACCACTACGTCACCTGACGTAATCACCCGGAACTTATCGACGATTTGCAGCAGTTTAAATGCGGAACGAGACCTATATCCTCCTGCTTTTGCCGCTTTGTAAAATCGATCGTGCTTTAAATCTGCTCGTTTTACCATGTGCCTCTTAATAGATATTATGAGTCTTATTAGCCAAGCTAATTTTTAACGTTCAACTATCTTCTTATCCGATACCTGCCCAATTCAACAATCGTGATTGCATCAAAGTCTAAATCTTTCGTAACAAGTATTGCTTTGTTTTTCGAGGCATAATCAAGAATTTCTCTATCGGTTGCCCCTGCCATGCCAATATCTCGGGCATGTTCGCCTGACCATATTTCTTAAATCTTTCTTTACTTGAAGAAGGCAAGTTTGCATCGAGAAAGAACTTCATGCTACACCCAAGCCCAGCGGTTTGATCTCTTCACCCCTCACAAATGAAGCGGTGTATTCCAAGACAGCGAGAATATCTTCCCGTTCGATGCCATATTCACGCTCTATCTCTTCATACGACATACCACCGACTAAGGCACCCAGAATTTCATCTACTGTTATTCGAGTTCCTTTTATAATCGGTTTCCCATGTCGTATTGTAGCATCAATAATTATCCTAGTCTCAACTCTCCCTTTCATCGTCTTCCTGAATATGTTTTTACATTTGTAAGCTTTAAACCTTTTCTTCCTTTGGACCAAGCGTAAGTCACAATATTTACAGTTGGTAAGAGCTTGCAACCCAATGCCAAAATCTTATTTACAGCTTTATTTCGCCCTCTTCACCGTAACCGTGATTTCTTCCCAGTCCTCTTTTACGCCCTTTAATGCGGAGATCGCACCGGCAATCGCTTTGCCAATTACGTTCTGCACGAACAGGTTCGCATCGATCTCTTCTCCATCCACCATGATTACCAAATCCACGTTCTCTTCCATCTTTATTCCCCCCATTTGGTTCTTCAGCGATAAAACGGCTCTCTATACTTCACCGCCACCTTCAACCGGTCGAGTATATGCTCCTCGTTAGTACTTTCAACGGGAACGAGATTATCGTCTCTGAGCAAACAGCCTTTGAGCTTCCCATCCGACGTGATTCGCAATCGCGAGCAATTGGCACAGAACTCCGTGTTATCGATTGGGTGCACGACTTCAACTTCCACGCCGTCAACAACATATTTCTTCCTCCGCTGTAATCGTCTCGTTTTTATTGATGTGGCCTGCGATTCGAGGTCGTGCTCAATTTTACCAAAATCAGCTTTATACTGGAGCATCGGCGGGTTAAACGAAGGCATCAACTCGATGGGCTGCAAGACCGCTGCTCCTTCACCGCCCTTTTTGTTACATTCACGCACGAACTGCACCATATCAGGAATTTCATCATCGTTGATCCCCTTGAGGAGCACCATATTCAGCTTGATCGGCGTGAGACCCGCATCAATCGCGCTGTAAATGCCCTCAATCACCTCTTGAAGGCAGTTGTTTGTACGCGTAATGAAATCATATCTGTCCTCTTTGAGTGAGTCCAGGCTGATGTTTACTCGATCCAATCCTGCAGCGGCAAGGTCAGCGGCATAGGTACTCAAGAATATACCGTTGGTCGTTATTGATATGTCGTTTTCAAACGCTCTCATGCCCTGAATAATGTCCGCGAGATCAGTGCGCATCAACGGCTCGCCACCCGAAAATTTTACTTTCCTAATATTGAAGTACGTTGACGCAACGCGTGCGATCGCGATGACGAGCTCAGCACTGATCTCCCTCTTCTTCGGGTGCTCGTTACGTTCGCCTTCGCGATGACAGTAGATGCAGTTCAGGGGACACCGGCTCGTCAGCGAGAACCGCAAACTCCTGATCTCCCTACCGTAATTGTCGATCAATCGTTCTTTCACGCTTCTTCCTTCTTCGGGGTCGTTCATCTTTCGTTAGCGTCCGAGTACCTTCTTAGGAATGAAAGTTTATGTAGTTTTACAGGGTGTGGTATCCTTTACTTACCTTAAATGTACTTGTGGCTTAATCAAACTACTAATTATACCTTAACTACAGGTAAACGAGAGAACGAAAAATGGCGCTGGTAGTTGGTGGGTTTGTTGCGAAGCGGGCTATCGAGTACCGGAGAGAAGAAGGGAGTTCTGATCTCTACCTGGAAGTGGATCCCGAGTACTTAGATGCCTACGACATTAAAGAAGGAGATAAGCTTATTGGGAAAATCCTCGGAGTAGGCCCCTATATGGGGGCATCGGAATATCCTGATTTAGAACAAAAGGCTGTATCATTTATCGTTGGAGGGATCCGGGGGCGTATTTATCTCTCTGAACGAGATTGGCTTATCTTTCGAGATCGGGGGCTGGTCAAATCGGGATTCTGGTTAGAAGTGAAATTGTCATTAGCTATGATTGAAGGGCGAGAAGTAGAGATCTATTCGAAAGCTGATGTAAGAGGATGAGCGCAGAGCCTGTTAGAGCAGAAGCCGAACGTGAATGGAAAAGAGCAAAATACCTCTACCAGAATTTCTTGACTCGAAAGGCAAAGGACTTAACTAAAGCGTCCGAGGACTTGTGGGGTGCGATAACGAGCCTTCTCAGTGCTATTCATCGTCTAAAAACAGGAAGCGGGTTAGGGAGACGCGGTGAACTCAGGAATTTTGCGGAAGAGATTTGCATGCAAGAAGGGATTGAGGATCTCTTCCGGGATGCTGAGGACCTGCATCACAATTTTCATCACAACATGTACGAACCCCGTGAACTCATGAAGCGAGTGAGGAATGCAGAGAAATTTTTCGATCTCTTAGAGTACAAGCTTGCAATGTTACTAAAACACGAATAACAAGTCAGCCAGACATTATACGAGCATGCTCATGAATAGCGTAACGAGTGCCAGTCCTAACGCAATGCCGTAGACACGCCTGTCCCACGCTAAGACTTTCCGGCCGTCCAATATGCTAATCGGTATGAGATTGAACACCGCGAGCCACGCGTTGATCGTCATGCCGAACGTGCCAATCAAGCCAATAACGCCGGAGGGGACAAGACTGAAGAGCGCGAAGAAAATGAACGCTAAGATTACGTTCACCATTGGGCCTGCGACCGCTATCTTCCCGTTTTCCTCCCGCGTGAGATACGGATTGAAGATCATCACCGCGCCGGGTGCGACAAATATGAAGCCCATAAACGCGGTGAGAATCGCAAAAAGCAACATGAGCGGCGCCATCCGGAACTCAGACCATGCGCCGTATCGTTGCGCAATGACTTTATGCGCGAGTTCGTGAAAGATGAACGCCAAGCCGACGGTGAGTGCTGAGACAACAAATATGGTAACAAGATTCAGGTTGTGCCACCTCCGCAGGATGAGAGTAAACGCAAAGGCTATTGCGAGCCATGCGATCACCAGATGCTTCAGTTCCGTTTCGCTCGTTCGTATTGGCATTCTCTTTACACAAGTATAGCCCGGGACGGATTCGAACCGACGTCACGAGGTCCAGAGCCTCGGATGATTGACCGCTACACTACCGGGCTATTTTCTTATCTGCTTTTTCTGATATAAAAAACTTGGAAGCACCCGTTCTTTGAATTTCAAAACGAACGTGAGCACTGCGAAGAGCAAAATGACGAGCTCGATCCCGCTCGCAATAATCGGTATTTCAGGCACTGCCGGGCGTGGCGTGATGACATACACAAGCTCACCGACATTGCCCGGAACGATCCACGTGAAGAAGGCTCGCAATCCCGTCTCAGTCAACCCAAACCAGAAGAGAGGGTTATAGCTCTTTTCACTAAACGGGTACAAGAGAAAGACACCGTTGTAAAACGCGTCTAAGAAAACATGGGATGCTAAAAGTACTGACGCGAAGATGAAGTATTTTTCCTTCGTCGTGCTGCCCTTTAACCTTTTGTAGGCGACCAGCACGAGCAGTGGAACGAACAGGATGAAGAGATTGTGGAGCGTTCCTCGATGCACGCCGATAAAGGAATCGAGGTCGCTGATGAGTCCAAACGGAAGTAAAAGCAAAGCGGGCTTGAGATCCTCGTCCTTGAAGATAGAAGCGAGGAAGAACAGTGTAAGCGCAAGATGGAGCCCGATACTTGGCATGGTCTATTGTATGTATTAAGTTCCACATTTAATCTCTTCGTGACGCTTCTGCTGATCTTTAAGAATAATTTGTCGGCGATTGACCAATTACGAGCGCTATTCAACCGCCCAAACCAGCGTTCGCTCGCTCACTTGAGGTTCGACAGGCTCCCTGCGCAGTTCATCAAAACTAAGAGAGGAGAAATTAAGTCATCTTTCTCTTTCGTAACGTTGCTGCAAATAGCACGCTCATTATACCGATCAATGCGAGTGAGCCAATGAGCGTGAGTACGGGAACCTCGGCTGCACCTCGGAGCCGCTCCCAGAAACAGGGCGGGTCGTTTGCGGGTATGTCGCACCAGTGCGAGACGTACGCCTGCTCGGGCACCAGATACAAGCGCAAACCACTTTCGTTGTAGCCGCCGCCCACGCCGCTCTTGTAGATGTTAAGGCCAAGTCTGTAGCCCCCTTCCGTTCCCAAGAATCCTGCCGTTTGCGTGCTCACGCTGAAGGTCATGTTATAAACGTCCTCAGGCGAGGTGTCCGTGTGCTCCTGCGGCACAACGAGCTTCACGTGATAGCCGGACTCGGATCCCGAATAGGCTGCGGCGTTCGCTACCAGTACGGTTGCCAGCACGAGCATACCGAGAAGGATTCCGAGTCGTTGTCTCATCATTCCAAACTCACCCCCGCGGTTCTGAAGTACCGCACGACCGTTTCGTTCTCGAGATCCACGATCACGAGCAGTCCCCTACCATCCGTGTAGTCGATCTGGTACAGTGTCGTGCTCGGCAGGTTGCCGTAGATCACCGGATACCTTTGCGCCAGTTCCGTGAGGTTCGCAGGCGGTAAGACCGAGATCTCGTAGTGATACCCTGGATTCTCGGCGATGTACGCGCTCACGTTAGGATGCTGCGCGGCGATTGCGAGCACTTCGTCCTCCACAGCCTGCTCTGTTCCTTGCAGTCCTTCATGCTCCGTGGAGGGCGGCGAGCCGTCGTCCGTAATACAGCTTCCGCTGTACGTCACCACGGCGATGAGTGCTACAATGACCGGCATGCGGTGCTTCGTCGTCATCTTCCTTCTCTTACCTTACCTCACGCTTACGCGGTAAACTTGATCACGTCGCCGACCGGCACGTTGTCGCCAAAGGTCACGTCTGCCGCTTGGAAAGTCGTTGAATCAACGTCGATCTCGATCACCATCTGATAGATATTGCCGGGAATCAATCGCAGCTCCTGAACCGCGCCGAGCGGGATGTTGAAGACGCCGTCGAATAAGCAGTCGTCGAAGGTGCTCTGCCAGACCTGGTTCCCCAGCGTGTCGTTGATCGTCACCTGCAAGCTCCCCGTTTGGATCGGATTGCCCGCGGTATCCGTCAGCTTGCCCTGCAGCGTCACAATCGTCGGCTGCGGCAGATATTTTAACGGATACTTTAATGGATCGTCCACGCCGAAGTAGACGTAGGCTTTTCGCTCACCGGATGAGCCAATGACGAGGTCGGCGTAACCGTCGTTGTTCAGGTCGCCAGCATTCGCTAATGCTCTACCGAATGCAGAACCGGGGTGGTCGTTGATGTCCACGTCCGAGAAGCCGTCGAAGTCGGACCCACCGTAGTAGACGTGGGCTCTCCATGCAAATTCCCCGATGACGAGGTCGGCGTAGCCGTCGTTGTTCAAATCACCGGCAGTAGCTAATGCATGAGGGAACATGTGGTCAGTAATGACAACGTCTGGAAGACCATCGAATGAGAACCACCAAGCGTAACCGAAGAAGTAGACGTATACTTTATCATTACCAATAATGACGAGGTCGGTGCGGCCATCGTTGTTCAGATCACCCGCATTCGCCACCGCGCTACCAAAGGAACCACCCGGGGTGAGGTCGGGGTCGGTGATATTAACGTCAGAGAAGCCGTCGAATGAGGGCCCGCCGAAGTAGACATAGGCTTCACCCAGCCCGGGTGCGCCAATGACGAGGTCAGTGTGGCCATCGCGGTTCAGATCACCCGCATTCGCTATGGAATGACCAAAGCCGCCATAGTAAGGAGGTACTTGAGGATGGTCGGCGATGGTAATGTCGGGGACGTTGTCAAAGGAGGACCCGCCGAAGTAGACGTAGGCGTTCTCATCATCATCCCCGACGACGAGATCGGTAATGCCATCGTCGTTCAGATCACCGGCATTCGCTA